>JAIRXP010000051.1 GCA_031268215.1 Bifidobacteriaceae bacterium
TGCGCGCCCTGCACCGCTCAGATGACCACCACGACAACCGCTACAACCGCATCTGGGATAGAACCACACCCCAGACAACCCAGGCCAGCACACCCCACCAACATTCCTGACGCGCACCCGAGCTGATGCGCACTTGCAGACGTTCCGTTATGGTAGCCATGTACTCACAATGGCATGACGGTCTCGTCGAGTCGACCGACGGGGCAGGCTGTGCGAAGGCATTGTGGAGCCGATGACCGAGGTCGAACTGCGGGAATGGGGTTCGGAGTGAGGCTTCTGCTTGACACCCACGTGATCGTGCGGATGGCTGCTGCGCCAACCAAGCTTTCCCGTGGAGCCAGGGAACGGTTGGCGGCGGAGGAGTTGCCGATCACGTCCGCTGCATATTCCGTCCGCCGCGCCCGCACCTTGACGCTTAGCCGACCAATTCAGCGTGTCGAGAGTCTTGGCGATTTCATGCGAACTCACGCAGCGCTCCTGGTCTGGTCTGCTGGTCTGGTCTGCTAGTCTGGTCTGGTGGCGATTCAAGCAAACATCCAGGAAGCGAAGGGGTGTCTATCCCGGTTGATCGCTCGCGCTGAGGCGGGCGAACACGTGGTGATAGCTCGGGCGGGACGGCCTGTGGTGGAACTGACTCCTTTGGGTCGGCCCGATGTGCCGCAGTTCGGTTGGCTGCCCGGGCCCGTTGGCGATGGCGTCTTGGAACCGATGACCGAGTCTGAACTGCGGGAATGGGGTTGGGAGTGAGGCTTCTCCTTGACACCCATGTGATCGTGTGGATGGCTGCGGAGCCAACCAAGCTTTCCGGTGCGGCCAGGGAACGGTTGGCGGATCCCGTCAACCAGCGATTTGTCTCGGCCATCAGTGTCCTTGAGATGTCCATCAAGCATCGCGTGGGCAAGTTGCCCGAGGTGGCACCGCTTCTGGCCGGCCTCGATGACATGTTCGCGCGGTTGGCGGCGAAGGAGCTACCGATCACGTTCGCCGAGGCCAACCTCGCCGGGGGCCTGACGTGGGAGAACCGCGACCCCTTCGACCGCCTCCTGGCGGCCCAAGCGATTAGGCAGAGCCTGGTCTTGGTGTCCGGCGATGAGGCCTTCAGCGCGATCGCCGATGTCAACCGACTCTGGTGAGATATTCCGTCAGTCTGGGCCGTACGGGTTGAGCAACCGAAGTGGGATCCCTTCAAAGTCCTTCGTGTTGCGCTGGATTCCCAATTCGATCTCCTCAACGCCGATGGCGCTGAAAAAGGCCAAGTCCAGGTCCGTGGATCGAGCCCAAGCGATGAGTTCTGTGCTGGTGCTCCGGGGGGTGGGTGCCGTGGGCCGCGCCCCGTCCGCAGCCTATACCTCCCACGCCGGGTCGGCTATCGGCGGCGCTGTCGCGGCCCTGGACGCGGCGCAGATCGCGCAACTCGCCCGCACCAGGACAGTGAAGGGCAAGAAGACCAAACAGCCATGCACATCCGATCGCGTCGCTGCTGGCAATGGAAACCGGCCCGGAGCATGATGCGTATGCACTGGCGTCTATGAGGCGGAGTTCGCGCAGGCGGCCGAAGGGGCGAGCGATTCTGTCCGCAGCGTCTTGGACGATGGCGCGATCGCTCCCGACGAGCACCGGGAGTCTGAGTGGGTGCATTTGGATTGTTTGGTGGACCGCGGGATGGATGCTTATTTTGTGACCGATGCCGCCGGGCGTGAAGTGATGGGCCGCCCGGCGGGGCACCTGGCGTGGATGTCCGTCCATGGATACCGCTGTGCCCTGGTCAGTCCGCGCGAACACCGTCATAACCGACCTTGCGGGCGAGACTGGCTTGGACGACGAGACGCTCGCCTCGCTCGCGCCCCAGTTCGCCGACGCCGCCGCCCGCCGGGTCGGCTGGACCGTCGAACGGTTCACCGATCATCGCCTGGACGCTCTCGCGAAGCACGTCGCCCGGTTATCGCTGGCGCCGTCGCGGCTACATCCGTCTCTGTCGTTGACCGGCGGCGTTGACCATCGGTGGACCCTGCGCCTGAACACGGTCGTAGAGGCGAACTGAGGGACCATGCTATGGCCATCCGACCTGGGCTGGTCTGACGACCCGGGTCCACACCAAGGCGGGGGGGCAGCCCCCGCCGTTTCTTCACTCCGAGGTGCGGGTGTCGCAGTCAGCGTCTTCATTGACGAAGGCGGACGGCGCTCGGCATCGGGCTCTTTATAGCTTGTTATAGGTGACACCAGCTATAACAAGCTATAAAACCGCTGCCGTGGAGACCAACCCCTACCGCCCTGGTGACAGGCCCCAGGTATTCGTGGGCAGACAGGCCGAGCGGGCGAAGTTGCGCGAACGGTTGGCGCGAGTCATCGCGTACGGCGAGATGATGGGGCCGCTGACGGTGGTGACCGGTCCCAGGGGACTGGGCAAGACTTCGCTGCTGCGGGATGTGGCCGATCAAGCGGCAAGCGACGGTTTCGTGGTGTGCTGGACGGTCGGCTTGAAACGCAAGCCGTTCCTTGATGAGTTGTTGGGCCAAGTCGCCCGAGCCACGGCACGCACCGATTCCGTGTCTGCGCCCGCCTCGCGGCGGCACCTCGAAGAACTGGCCGTGCAGTTGACCCTCGGTCTGGACACGGTCGAGGCCACAGCCACCCCGAGCGGCCCTGGCCCGGCAGCGCTCGACCGCAGGTCAGTTGGCCAGGTCGAGAGATTCCTCGGCGAATCCGCCAGGCTGATCCGGGCTGGCGGCGGGGCGGGATTGCTGGTGATGATTGATGAGCTGCACGCGCCTCTTGAGCCGGCCAGCGACAGGGATTCCGGCCAAGACCAGGAGGCTGTGAACGATGCCGCGGTGTTGCTCAATGCCGTCCAGGACATGGCAGCCGAGAAGGAGCGCTTCCCGCTGGGCGTGATCGGCGCTGGACTTCCTCAAACCAAGACGCTGCTGACGCGGGTGGCGACCTTTGCAGAGCGGACTCGCGAGATCGCGTTGCCGAAACTCGACGGCCCCACGTCCCGCGCACTGTTGACGGAACCGGCGGGACTGTTCGGAGTGGTCTGGAGCGGTGGCGCCCTGAATTGGGCGATTCGGCAAGGCGATGGCTATCCACAGTCGCTGCAGATCATCGGGGAAGCGACCTGGGACGCGGCCAAGCCCGAGCGCGGCGGGGAGATCACGCTGGCACATGCCAAGGCCGCCGAACAAGCGGTCTGGAATGAACTGGAGTCCATGTTCCAAGCGCGGTGGCAGGCGGCCACCAATTCGGAGAAGCAGTTCCTGAAAGCGATGGCATCACATCGAAAGGACACCGTTCCCAGGGCGGCCGTCGCCCAGACGCTGGGTCTGGCGACGACAGACCTTTCCATGGCGCGCCAGTCCTTGATCGCCAAAGGGGTGATCGAAGCCCCGCGCTATGGCGAGCTCAGGTTCACCATCCCGGGCTTCGACCGGTTTGTGTCCGCCCAAGGCGACGCGGCGAACTCTGAGGTTGGGAGACCGTAGGGGATAGGACCAAATTAGGATTACGCAGTCGAGAGCGGGGCTGTCCTTATGGCGTATTTGCAGGTCAGCGGGCCGTGAGCGGGTCAGCGCCGATTTCGTCACCGATCAGCCAGGAGCCGCGCCCCGCGACTGTTTTCCCTGAGATCCACAACACAGCTCCCCGAGGCGGGAGCGTGGCGTTCACTGGTCAAGCTTACGAAGCCCTGCCTTCGCGGCCGCGCGGGCCTCCGGGCGGATGTCGGTTTGGGCCATTTCGGCTACGACTGTCGGATCGGTCAGGTTCTTCGTCGCGATCGTGCGTACGTCCAAGTCGCTGTCGGTTAGCGCTGTTTCGGGTAGGGGCGCCTCGCCGGTTAGGTGCCTGGCCGCCGCGATGCGGACGCTCAGGTTTACTGCGGTCTTGGCGGCATTGGCCAGTTGTGTCTGGTCGGTCAAAGCCTCGACTACCCGCAGGGCCTCGTCCGTGTCGCCGTCGCGCCAGACTTGCGTGAACGATCCCATGCTAGCTCCCTGTCTCGGTTACCGCGTCCGCGCCGCGCGGTGGGTATCCCCGCCTGCGGCCGCCAACACTGTGGGCTTTGGCCGCACTCAAACTAACAGAAGCCAGTACCGGTCAGGTCCGCGATCCCGTGGTTCGGCCGGGTACCTGAACGGGATTAGCCAGGCTGGCCTTGACCGTGTAATCTCTGTTGGGCTGCCCCGATAGCTCAGTCGGCAGAGCGTCTCCATGGTAAGGAGAAGGTCAAGGGTTCGATTCCCTTTCGGGGCTCCAGGTGTCGCTGGAGCGGTCCTTCGGGGCTGCGCGCGGCGCTACCGATCACACGGCGGGGTAGCTCAGACGGTTAGAGCGCACGACTCATAATCGTGAGGTCGGGGGTTCGATCCCCCCTCCCGCTACGTTTACGCTGGTCAGCTCTCCGCTGACCGCGTGCGACACGGCCGGAGCGGGGCCGTCCAGAAGAAAAGGATTGTCTGCGAGGGTTGGATGGCTTGGTAGACTCCCTGCGGCACTGATGTGGCCGAAGCGCCACGGAATACTGCGGTCCTAGCGGACGTTGACGGCATCAGACCCGTCCCGCATGGGACCCAAGGACGGAAGGATAGAGCGCAATGGCCTCCAAGACAGCCGATGTTCGGCCCAAGATCACCATGGCTTGCACAGACTGCAAAGAACGCAATTACATCACCAAGAAGAACCGCCGCAACAACCCTGATCGCATGGCCTTGCAGAAGTTCTGCCCGCGTTGCCGAAAGCACACTGAGCACCGCGAAACCCGCTGATCAGGTCAATGCCGGTCAACTCATCGTTTGTCGGTCGCAGGTATCGGTCGGCAGAGCCATATCTGGTTGGGCCTGACGAATTGCGGGCCTTCGCCGCTGCGTTTGGTGCCAGCGCCCCGGCTTGCTGCGATCCCGCGGCCGCCCAGGCGTTGGGCTATGCCGGCCTGGTGGCCGCGCCGACTTACGCGGTGGTGATCGCCCAGCAGGCTGAGGCTGAATATGTCCGCGACCCTGCGTCTGGGATCGACTTCGAGCGGGTTGTCCACGGTGAGGAGTCCTTCCGTCACCACCGTCCCATTGTGGCGGGTGACCGCATCACCACTGAGCTGACGGTCGCGTCAGTCGTGGAGCGCCGGGGCATGACCACCGTTACTACCGCGGTCCAATTGTCCGATGCCGCCGGGCAGCCAGTAGCAACCGTCACCTCCACGTTGGTGGTGCGCGGGGAGGCTGGCTAATGCGGGCCGCCAAAGCCCAGGTCGGGGACAGGATCGGCGCCGTCAGCTTTGTGCTCACGCGAGCTGACTTACGTCGCTATGCCACGGCGTCCGGGGATCACAACCCGATTCACTTAGATGAGGAGGCCGCCAAGGCGGCCGGGCTGCCCGGGGTGATCGCCCACGGCATGCTGACCATGGGTCAGGTCATCTGGCCGCTGGTTGAGTGGGCCGGCGGCGATCCAGGCGCGATCCGTGAATACACCGTCAGGTTCGCCCGGCCGGTGGTTGTACCAGCGGATGGAGGCGCTGAATTGACTGTCGAAGGTCAGGTGACGGCCGTCGCTGGCAGCAGAGTTACTGTGGCGTTAGCTGTCACGGCGTCCGGGCAAAAGGTTCTTGGCAAGGCCCAGGCGGTGATTGAACTACCCGCAGCGTAGCGGCCTGGCGTACGTGCGGTCAGAAGGGGCTGACCCGCATGCTTAGCTTGCCGCTGGCGCCCGGACGTCGACCAGCACCGGTTCGCGTGTCAAGGCAATGCCAAACCGGTCTTTCACCCGGTCAGCGATCCATTCCGCTAGTTCGAGGATGTCGGCGCAGGTGGCGCCGCCTCGGTTGGTCAACGCCAGAACGTGCTTGGTGGAGGTGGTGGCGGCTGCGCCCTCGCGTACGCCTTCGCCGCGATGGATGCCGGCGTTGGTAATCAGCCAGGCAGCGGAGGTCTTGACCAAACCATTGGCGGGGTACTGGGGGGCAGCCGGGGGCAAGCCAGCGGCAGCGGAGGCATCAATGACTGGGTTGGTGAAGAAGGAACCCGCAGACCAGGTGTCGTGGTCATCTGGGTCGAGGATCATGCCTTTGGCCCGGCGGATTTCGGTCACGGCCTGCCGGATGGCGGCCAGCGGCGCCTGGTCCCCGTTCTTCACGCCCAAGCTGGCCGCCAATTGTTCGTAGTTGACTGGTGATCCGCCCCGGTCAACCGGCAGTTTGAAGGTCAAGTCCAGGACCACCCAGCGGGGCGTTGGGCCGGCGCCCGCAGCCAAGGAGCGCTTCAGTGCTGAGTCCCGGTAGGACCAGTCCAACTGGTCCTGCCGCAGCTCAACAATGGTCTGGCGGTGGCGGTCGAACGCCCGGATCGATTCGATCATTTGGCCAACCTCCGCCCCATAAGCGCCAATGTTCTGGACCGCCGTGGCTCCAGCTGATCCGGGAATGCCGGACAGTGCGGCCAGCCCGGCCCAACCTCGCTGGACGGTCAGGGCGACTACCGCATCCCAAGACGCTCCTGCTTGGACGGTCAAGTGAACGGCGCCGGCGCGTTCTTCGGCCCGGCATAGGCCGCGCCGGTCGCGGACCACTACCAGGTTGTCCAGGCGCTCGGCGGCCAACAGATTGGACCCGCCGCCAATTGCCAGCAAAGGGGCGCCGGCGTCATCTGCCTCGGCCACGGCCGCGACTACTTGGGCCTCGGTGTGGCAGTCGATTAGGCGGGCTGGGCGGCCACCAATCCTGAAGCTGGTCAAGTCAGCCAAGGCGGCATCGGCAGGGGCTTGGGCTGAGGCCAGCGGCAGCTCGAAGCTATCCATGCGGACGAGCCTAGCCCGCGAGGTCGCTGAAATCCGTGCGGTTGAGCCGAGTCGCGCACCCCGGGGGTCCCGGCAAGAGATTCGGCCGCAGGCCGAAGATTCTGTGGGGCTGCTAGAAGACTTGCGGCTCGGGGATGTTCGATGAAGGACCCGGCGGCCCGGACCCACCCGCTGCCCAGGCGGCGATTCCGTCCGCCAGGCGCCGTTTGGTGGCGTCGCTGGCCCGGGAGGCCAGCACTGAGGCACGTGCTAGTTCCGCGAGTTCTGGGTCGCTGAATCCGTGGACGGCGCGGAGCATCTGATACTGATCGACTAAGCGGGAGCCGAAGATCAAAGGGTCATCCGCGGACAGGGTGACTTCGCTGCCTGACTCAAGCAGGGCGCGGATCGGAACCGCCGCCGGTTCGGAGTAGATCCCCAAGGCCACATTCGATAAGGGGCATAGCTCCAGAGTGATCCCTGACTTGGCCACCTCTCGGATGACCGCCGGGTCTTCCACGGCGCGGACGCCGTGGCCCAGGCGGTCGGGTTTGAGGGCTCGCACCAGTTGGCGGACATGGCCAGGTCCCAGCAGCTCGCCGCCATGTGGCACCAGCGCCAACCCGGCGGCGCGGGCAATCGCAAAGGCCGGACCGAATTCACTGGTGTCACCGCGTCGCTCGTCGTTGGATAATCCGAAACCGGCCACTTGGCCGGGGCCATCCCCGGCATGGCGGGCAGCCAGCCGGGCCAGTGTCCTCGCTTCCAAGGGGTGGCGTAGCCGCGAGGCCGCCACCACCAGGGCGACTTCGACGCCGGTGCGCGCTGAGGCCTGGCGCGCCTCATCCATCACGATTTCTAAGGCTGGTGTGATGCCGCCCACGAAGGGCCCGTAAGTGGTCGGGTCAATCTGTAGTTCAAGGCGGCCGGAGCCCTCTGCGGCGTCATCCTCTGCGGCCTCGCGCACTACCCGGCGCATGGTGGCCTCGGAGTTGACGGCGTGGCGGGCAGCCTCATAGAGGCGCTGGAAGCGGAACCAACCCCGCTCATCCGGGGATAGTTGCAGGGCACCGGGCCGGGCCAGCCCCGGCGGCAGCCGGATCGCCTGGCTGGCTGCCAGTTCAACTAGGGTCTCAAGCCGCATTGAACCGGTGAAGTGCAGATGCAAGTGGGCTTTGGGCAATGAAGCGAGGTTACGCATAACCTCTCCGGGCGGCCTTGCCAGGGCTGGGAAACCGGCGGCTACGCAGTGAATCGGGGCCGGGAAGAAGGTGGGTCGGGAGGCGCCTCCCCCGTGGCGCCTCCCGACCCCTCGGGATACCCCAATCCCGAGTGGCTGGCCAGCGGACCTGCGGTGTCAACAAGTGACTGGCCATACCGCTAAAGCTCAAGGCGGTACTTAAAGTAGAACCGTTGTGGACCGGAATAGCAAGATCAGGGGCACCCGTCTCAAGGGGTGGACGGGATGGTCCAGAAAGTGGGAGGAACACCAAGGCTGCCGGGCCGGGTCAGCGGGCCTCGCCCAACAGTTGCTGCATCCGGCCCACACCCTCTTCGAGGTCAGAATCGCCTAGCGCGCACGACAATCGCAAGTAACCAGACGGACCAAACGCCTCGCCGGGCACCACGGCGACCTCCGCCTCTTCCAGGATCAACGAGGCTAGCTGAGACGAAGTCATGGGCCGCGCACCGCGGATAGTCTTGCCCAGCAACCCGCGGACCGACGGGTAGGTGTAGAACGCGCCCTGCGGCATCGGGCAATAGACACCTTCGATTTCTCGCAACATGCCGACCATCATGCGTCGGCGCCGGTCGAAGGCCTGGCGCATCTCCAGGGCGACGTCAAGCGGTCCTGAAACAGCGGCCAAGGCTGCCCGCTGCGAAACGTTGGCCACGTTCGAGGTCAGATGCGATTGCAAGTTGGTGGCAGCCTTGATGACATCTGGCGGGCCAATCATCCAGCCGACCCTCCAACCGGTCATGGCGTAGGTCTTCGATACCCCATTGAGCACCACCGTTTGGTCCGCCAGTTCAGGTACGGCAGTCACGACCGAAGTGAATTGCAGGCCGTCGTAAACGAGGTGTTCGTAGATCTCGTCCGTCACTACCCAAACGCCGTTGTCGAGCGCCCAGCGCCCAATCGCTTCCGTCTCCGATGCCGTGTAGACGGCTCCCGTCGGATTCGACGGTGAGACGAACACCAGCAATTTGGTGCGCTCGGTCTTGGCTTGGTCGAGCTGCTCAACGGTTACTTTGTAGCCCGCTTCCGGCCCGGCGAACACCGGGACGGGCACGCCGCCGGCCAGTTTGATCGTCTCGGGGTAGGTGGTCCAGTAAGGGGCGGGTAGGAGCGCTTCATCGCCTGGGTCGAGTAGCGTGGCGAAGGTTTGGTACACGGCCTGCTTGCCGCCATTTGTGATCAGGACCTGGTTCCACTCCACGTCATATGCCGAATCGCGGATGGTCTTGGCGGCGATCGCGTGGCGCAGCTCGGGCAGGCCGGCGGCCGGGGTGTAGCGATGGTTGGCCGAATCGCGGGAGGCTTTGATCGCGGCCTCAACAATGTAGCTGGCTGTGGGGAAGTCCGGTTCCCCGGCCCCAAAGCCGATCACCGGCTTGCCTTCGGCCTTCAGCGCCTTGGCTTTGGAGTCCACGGCCAGGGTGGCGGACGGTTCAATGGCGGCGATCCGCTTCGATACGCGGTTGCGAGATTCAGTCACGCGCTCAATCATTCCACGTGCGTTGACATGGGGTGTACCCGCCAGGCGGTACCGTTTAAGTGCGGGGTCGCCGTGCCGACTGGCGATCAGGGCTTTCAATCGCATACAATGGGCGGCTGGCGAGCCAGCATAGGGCAGTGGCGCAATTGGTAGCGTACCGGTCTCCAAAACCGGCGGTTGTGGGTTCGAGTCCCGCCTGCCCTGCGAACTCAGCGTCATGTGGGTCCTCCCGGGCCCGCGCTGTCAACCCAAGGTACCGGAAGGAAATCATGGCCAAAGCTGCGGAGGCATCCGAGGTACGCCTCGGCCCGATTGCCCGGCTGGTGCGGTTCATCCGCCAGGTGATCAGTGAGCTGAAGAAGGTTGTCCGCCCCACCCGCCAGGAGTTGATGACGTATTCCATGGTCGTGGTGGTGTTCGTGTTGATCGTGATGGCATTCATCTTCGGGGTCGACTATCTGATCGGCAAAGGCGTGATGTGGGTGTTCGGTTGATCCGGGCCCGAATCGTCGAGTGAACAAAAGCAGAGGAATCAAAGTGGTTGATCAACAAGCCGGTGCTGAAGCGGCCGAGGCAGCGGACGCGGACCAAGGCGCACGGGACCCCGTAGCGCCTCCGCCGGCGGTGGCCGCACAGGTCTTCTTGAATGACGGGGCCCCTCCAATGGCCCCGATCCGCCGGCCTTCATCCGGAGCGACCGCGCCAGAAGCGGTTCCCGACGTGGAGACTCCGGATGAACCGGCGGTTGATGAGGCGGCTGAGTCGGCCCAGGAATTGGCCGATGCCGTCTACGAGGCTTCCAGCGAACTGGCGGCCGAAGCGCTGACCGGGCTAGCGGCAGAGGAGTCTGCGGCGGAGGTCCCAGCGGAGCCAGATGAGGCCGGCGAACCAACCGAAGAGGCGGGGCTAGCTGAGGCCGCTGAACTAGCTGAGGCCGTCGAACCAGCGGAGGCTGCTGAACCAGCGGAGGCAGCTGAACCAGCCGAACCCCGAGTCAATCCCCTTGACGAGTTGCGCCGCGACTTGGCCTCCCGGCCGGGTGACTGGTACGTCATCCATTCATACGCCGGGCAAGAGAACCGGGTCAAGCATCTCTTGGAGACCCGTGTCGTCTCGCTCAACCAAGAGGACTCAGTCTTCGAGGTCGATGTGCCTATGGAAGAGGTCACGGAGATCAAGAACTCGCAGCCCAAGGTGGTTCGGCGGGTGCGAATCCCCGGATATGTGCTGGTCAGGATGGATCTTAACGACGCCTCCTGGGGCGCTGTCCGGCACACCCCTGGCGTTACCGGGTTCGTGGGCCATACCCACCAGCCGGTGCCCCTGACGCTGGATGAGGTCGTGTCAATGCTGGCGCCACCATTCGAGGCAGCGGACTCGGTTGGTCCGGACGGCACGCCGTCCCCGGCTGGAGGCGCATCTGGCCCCGTGTCCGATTTCGCCGTAGGCGAGAACGTCACCATCACGGATGGGCCCTTCGAGACTTTGGCCGCCACCATTTCGGAGGTCAATGCCAAGACCGGCAAGCTCAAAGTGCTGGTTTCGATCTTTGGCGGGGAAACCCCCGTCGAACTGAGTTTCAGCCAGGTGGCCAAACAGCCATAAGACTGATGCCCGCCCGAATCGTTAAGTGCGGTGGTGCGACCGCTGAGCCAGACGGCATCGGGCATGTCATGACTAAACAATCGAGGTAAGCAAAGGACCAAAATGCCTCCTAAGAAGAAGGTTTCAGCCGTGCTGAAGCTTCAGATCCAGGCCGGGCTGGCCAATCCGGCGCCGCCCATCGGCCCAGCTCTGGGCGCTCACGGTGTCAACATCATGGAATTCTGCAAGGCCTACAACGTCGCCACTGAATCGCAGCGCGGCAACGTGGTGCCGGTGGAACTGACGATCTACGAGGACCGTTCATTCACGTTCGTCCTCAAGACCTCGCCAGCGGCTGAGATGATCAAGAAGGCGGCCGGACTGGACAAAGGTTCAGCCACCCCCCACACGGACAAAGTTGGCTCAATCACCGGCGCGCAAGTGCGGGAGATCGCCCAGACCAAGATGGCGGACTTGAACGCCAACGACCTGGACGGCGCCGCCAAGATCATCGCCGGGACCGCCCGGTCGATGGGCGTCACCGTGACGGACTGACTGACCTAGATTTTCGATGGCAGGGCCGCGCTGGCCCGGACCACAACTGCGAAAAATGACCGCTACAAGCAAAGGAACATGCAGATGACTCAGCGCTCTAAGGAATACAAGAAAGCGTCGCTGCTGGTCGACCGGACCGAGCGGTATGTGCCGCTGGAGGCCATCCGGCTGGCCAAGAAGCTCGCGACCGGCAAGTTCGACCAGACAGTCGAAGTCGCCATCCGGCTGGGGGTTGATCCCCGGAAAGCTGACCAAATGGTGCGCGGCACCGTCAACCTCCCGCATGGCACGGGCAAGACGGCCCGGGTCTTGGTCTTCGCGGTTGGCGAGAAAGCCAACCAAGCCATTGAGGCGGGGGCTGACGAAGTGGGCGGTGACGAGCTGATCGAAAAGGTGGCCGGAGGCTACACGGGTTTTGACGCCGCGGTGGCCACCCCGGATCTGATGGGCAAAGTTGGCCGTCTGGGCCGGGTGCTAGGGCCACGCGGGTTGATGCCGAACCCCAAGACCGGCACGGTCACTATGGACGTGGCCAAGGCGGTCACCGAAATCAAAGGCGGGAAGATTGAATTCCGGGTAGACCGGCACGGCAATCTTCACTTCATCATTGGGAAAGTTTCATTCTCCGACAAGGACTTGGCGGAGAACTACTCCGCTGCTCTAGATGAGGTCATTCGCCTCAAGCCATCCACCTCGAAGGGCCGCTACCTGCTCAAAGGCACCATGTCCACGACGATGGGACCAGGCATTCCCCTTGACGTGTCCAAGACCCGCAACCTCGCGGCCCAGGACGATTCTTGACCGGCGCCCCAGCCTGATCGCGGCGGCCCGGGGATCCCCTAACCTCCTTCCGTAGGGTACGGGCCGCCGCCGCTTTTTCCGCGGTTAGCCGCCAGTCGCTTGGCCCTTGGCCACCGTTGGTGATGATCTGCTCTGAAACTGGGGTACATAGGGTGGTAGACGGCGCCGTTCGGCGCCGGTTACCCTTGACTTGATCCGGTTTTCCGCGCTGGTCGTGGGATGTGCTGGTTCGCCCCTATCACGCAAAAGCGAAAGGCGTTGGCCTTGTGAACCCCCCAATCTTTGTTTTTTCCGGTCCTTGGTTTGGCTTTATTGGCTTGCTGGCGGTAGTTGGGCTGGCGCTCTACGGCGTTGGCCGTCGCCTCGATGAAAGCGGGCGCCGCAAGCTTCTGATTGGCGCGTCCTGCGTCAACCTGGGCTGCTTCGTCCTCTATATGATTGGCCTGCTGACCCAGAGCGAGTTTCCGGCCTACGTGGTGTACAACATGCCGCTCCAGCTTTGCTCGCTGGCCACGTTCAGCCTCATCCCGGCCATTGTGCTGCGGGTCAACTGGTTGCGCGGGCTCGTCTACTTCATTGGCTGCCTGGCTGGGTTCCTGGCCCTGTTTTCGCCCGCCAGCGGGATCGAGGGCGTTGGGGTGCTGACTCCGCTGTCAATCGGATTCTTCGGATCGCACGGCCTGAATGTGGTCATTGGTGCTCTGATCGCCGCGTTGGGGCTCTACCGGCCCAGCTACCGCGAGGCGTTCAAGACCCTGGGGGCGTTTGGAATCCTGGTCGCCATAATGGCGATGATCAACCTGGGCGTGCGAACCACCGTACTGGCCCAGGCCAACTACTTCTACTTCTTCGATCCGGAAGGCGCCCAAATCCTGGTTTTACTGCACAACTGGGTGGGCTTGCCGGTCCTCTACTTGCTGCCAGTTCTTCCCTTGGTGGTGGGTGCGTTGGTGGTGCAGGCCGCGCTCTACCGTGGCGGTTCGCGCCTAGCGACACGTCTAGCCGCCCGCCCGGGACGAGCCGTGTCCGCTAAGCCTGCTTGAGCCAAGGGCAGAACCAACAATGATCAAGCACCCTGCCAAACGGTGTCGAACGGAGTGTGGGCGGATACACGGTGTTCGATCCCGCGTGTGACGAACGCTTTGGCTGTGCGGACCGCGCTGGACACTGAGGCACCCTTGGCCAGTTCGGCGGTGATGGCGGCAGCGAAGGTGCAGCCAGCGCCGGAGACTCTGGCCTGGCCAATCTTGGGAACCGAAAAGACTTCAACGCTGGGCGGGCCGGCGGCCGCGCGCTGGACCAGTACGTCCACGGCGTCAGGGCCGGGGAAATCGATTCCTCCCTTGACCACCACGGCGGAAGGCCCAAGGTCAAGGATCCGGCGGCCGGCCTCGGCTAAATGATCCACTGTCTGGAGACTGGGCAGACCAGACAGCGCCTGAGCTTCAAAATAGTTCGGCGTAGCGACCGTTGCCAGCGGCAAGACTTTTTCCTTCAAAGCGTTGTCAGTGCTCAGGGCAGCCCCCGGCTCCTGGCCCTTGCAGATCAAGACCGGATCCAGGACCACATGCCGCCAGTCCTTCGATTTGAGGGCGGCGGCGACGGTGTCGATGGTTTCAGGCGTGCCGAGCATGCCGATCTTGACTGTAGTGAGGTCCTGGGAGGCGTTGGCCGCCTCGAACTGGTCAGCGATCACCGCCGGGTCGATTGGCACGAACCGGTGAGCCCAGTTATCGCCTGGGTCAAACGAGACAATACAAGTGATGGTCCCCATGCCGTAGACGCCAAGCTGCTGAAATGTCTTCAGATCGACCTGAATGCCGGCCCCGCCGGTCGCTTCCGACCCTGCGATCACATAGGCGAAATGCAATGGTGCTCTCCTAATTCTTCTGGCGTTAGCTGTGAATGGCTAATGGATCAGCGGCGCCGGTTGGCGCGGTAGTACTCGACCATGGCCTGGGCTGGCGTGTCAAGCTGTGTAAGGGCAGCCTGATCACCGGCCAAAGCCGGAGTGACTCTGTTGGCCAGAACCTTGCCCAGCTCTACCCCCCACTGGTCAAACGAATCAACACCCCAGACCGCTCCTTCAACGAACGTGATGTGCTCATATAGGGCGATCAACTGGCCCAGTACTGAGGGTGTCAAAGCCGGCGCCATGATGGAGGTCGAGGGTCGGTTGCCGGTGAACACTCGTGCCGAGACCAGTTCTTCTGGTGTCCCCTCCGCCCGCACTTCGGCGGCGGTCTTACCGAACGCCAGTGCCGAAGTCTGGGCAATAAAATTGGCCAAGAGTAACTCATGGACATCCTGATAACCGTCAATCAGCGGCACATCAGGATTAGCGAAGGCGATGAAGTCCGCCGGAACCAGGGCCGTGCCCTGATGAAGAAGCTGATAGAACGCGTGCTGGCCGTTAGTTCCGGGTTCACCCCAGAAGATCTCGCCAGTGGCCGTGGTCACCGCGGAACCATCCCAGCGCACCGACTTGCCGTTCGACTCCATAGTCAGTTGCTGCAAATAGGCGGGGAAACGAGCCAAGTGCTGCGAATAGGGCAGGACAGCGTGCGACTGGGCGTTCCAGAAATTGACATACCAGACGTTGATCAGCCCCATCAACACGGGCACGTTGCGCTCGAACGGCGTCTGGCGGAAATGAGCGTCAATGGCGGCGAAGCCGGCCAAGAACTCCCGGAAAGAATCCGCCCCCAGTGCGACCGCCAGCACCGTGCCGATCGCGCTGTCAACGGAATAGCGGCCGCCAACCCAATCCCAGAAGCCGAAGGCATTGCGCGGATCAATCCCGAACTCTGCCACCCTGTCTTTCGCGGTCGAAACGGCGACGAAGTGGTGGGCTACGGCATCGGCCACTTCTTCGCTGGACGTAAGCAAGCCGCGGGCGCCAAGCAACTCCAACAGCCAAGCCCGAGCCAACCGGGCGTTGGTCATTGTCTCAAGAGTCGTGAATGTCTTCGACGCGATTATGAACAGCGTGGTCTCCGGGTCCAAGTCTATAAGTGTGTCGCCAAGATCTGACGGGTCAACATTGGACACGAAGCGAGCCTCGATTGTGCCGTGATAGGCGGTCAAGGCCTGATAAGCCATGGCCGGCCCTAAGTCCGAGCCGCCAATGCCAATGTTGACCACCGTGGTGAAGGGCCGGCCCGTGATCCCCGCGAACTGGCCGGCGCGGACCCATTCGGCGAAGGACAAGAACTTCTCCAATTCGGTCGCCACGTCCGCAGTGACGTTCTGGCCGTCCACGATCAGGTCCGGCGATCCCGGGGCTTGGCGCAATGCGGTGTGCAACACCGAACGGCGCTCGGTGACGTTGATCCGGTCGCCCCGGAACATCGCCTCAATTCGGGCGTCGATCCCCACCTGTTTGGCCAACTGCCGCAAGAGATTCAGCGTTTGGGGTTGGATAAGATTCTTGGACAGATCGACACGCAGATCGGCGGCCTGAAAAGTCATGGACTCCGCCCTGTTCGGTTGGGCAGCGAACCAAGATCCAAGATGAGCGCCCTGCTCGGAGACTTGGGTTAGGTGCTCCCCGAGCGCTGCCCAAGCAGGGGTCGCGGTCGGGTCAAGAGGGCCATGGATCATGGGTACCCACAATATCGCGCTCCCGGGCAGGCAGGGGGGAGCCAAACGCCCGTTTCGGTCCGCAAGCGTGTGTAGAGGTGGCTCTGGGGCCGCCGCCGGGGGTTCTCGCGGACGGCCCCTGTTGTGCGGCGCTGGCGGACAGCCCCGGCCCCGTCACCGGTCCGTCGGGTCGTTGATGATCCCCAAGAACAATGGCAGGCCGGTGGCCTTGTCGATGATCGAATAGACGAACGGCTGGTTGAATTCGATCGTCGTAGGATCCGCATAGGCGGAATCAGCCACCCCAACGGCGGTGACGGCCGCGGCCTCAGTGCCATCTTCGTCAACATTGACCACTGCCCGGTGGCGGATCAGGTTTATGTAAAGGTCGCCTTCGCCAATCCCACTAAGGTCAGCCGTCACTGGGTCAAACGGCGCTTCTAGGCCAGCCGCTTTCAACACTGGGATAAGGTCCACGGGGCCGGAATCAGTCTGCCACTTGGGAAGCTTGACCACCAGCGATTTGGTTGGCTTATCCTCAACCTGGTCCAGCCATTTGGAGATGGTCTGGCCGTCCCAGGCCAGGGACTCCACGCCGCCCCCGGGCATCACAGTGAGCATTGCGAAGCGGCCATCCGTGTAATCCATCAGGGCTCCCTTGGTGCCGTCCGGCAACTCCAGGTACCCTCCAGCCAACGAATCGAAAGTCATCATGTCAGCTTTGACTGTCTTCCCGGTTCCGGTGGTGAAGTCCGCTGGCGCGGTGTGACCCGCGATCGCCGGGGAGGCCCACTGCCCCTTGAAGTACAGAGCGTTGGCGAGGAAGACCCGCAGATCGGTCGTGTCCTCCGGTTGGATGATCTTGTCGATCAGGCCGTTCGTGTTCTTGGATACCCAATCGTTGATCTTGACGGTTGACGCCGGCAGCTGGAGATCGAGTTCTGAGGCGTCAGACTGGTAAAACTCCGCCACATCGTGGCGGAAAGAGTCCTCAATGGGGAATCCCTGATCAACCCAGATGGCGTCCGCCACGTTGAGCACTGGTTTCACGGGGGCTCCGTCATCTGGGCCACCGGCTTGGCGCTCGCCGCCGTCCGGCCCCTGGTACTGGGCGTAATCCTTCAAGACGGCCGCCGCGTCCCGGTTCACGCTGTCGCGGTCCGCGCCCAACACTTGGGTAAACTGCTGGGCTGTATCTCCGCGGGCGCCATCCGACACCATGCCTAGGGCCAGATAGATGGACAGCGGCGAATAGACCGGATTAGTTGGGGCCGGACCTTGCTGCAGCATCAGTGGGAAGACCCGCTCGCCAAACCATGCCATGGGATCGGTGTCCTCCGGTAGCTGGCCGGCCGGGGCCGGGCTGGCCCGGCCAGTGGGGCTGCCGGAAGGCGCGGGCTGTTCAGCGGCGGGAGTCCCGCAGGCCGCAACTGCGATCACCATGGTGGCTCCGGCCACCGCCGCGGCTAGTCGGTTCGCGTGCCGCATTGTTTCCCCCTTTGGAATTGGGCGCCCACAGCGCCGGTGTCACCAATAACTCCGCTGCTGTGCCCCAAAGGTAACAGTTGTTCTTAGCTGAGTTTCCTGTTCGCTGAACCCTTGGGCCCCTCGGCGGTTGGCGGTTACCCCAACCAGCCAGACGGCATCGGGCACGGTTCGTGGCGTCACGACGCGTGGAGCTGGGGCGGCCTTGGCGTGGGGGGTTGGTTTAGTTGAGTTGGGTTGACCAGCGGGATTCGTCGATGATTTCTCCTGTGGGGGTTCGCCAGGAGCGTTCCGCACCGTCCGCTCCGAATCCGGTGGTGCGCAGGAACCGTTGTCGCAGAATGTCTTGGCGGGCTACCCAGTGTGACAGACGGGTGGCGTGTTGGAGGTGGCGGGCTTGGTCGGCGGCGGCTGCTAGCAGTCGTGATCCGTGACCTAAGCGCTGGTGAGTAGGGGTTATCCATAGGGCCACTAGTTCGGCTGCTTGTGGGGCGGCATCGGGATCTAACAGGGGTCCTAGGGCGGTGAACCCTACGGTCACGCCGTTCGCGTCTGTCGCGACCAACACCGCGTATGGTCCGTCCCCGGTGGCGAGGGCGATGGCGTTGCCCCAAGTTTGGGTGAGGTCTTGGCTGTTTAGAGTGCTGTTGAGGTCTGGTAGGTCCGGGCCTAGTAGTTTCAGCCAGTTGGCCTTGTGGATGGCGGCTAGGGCGGGTGCGTCGAGCACGGTAGCGGCCCGGACTGAATGCGACACCTCACCATTGTGCCTTGCTGGCGCCCCCTCAGGTTTCGGCGCTGGCGTCGCGCCCCACCACGCTTCCGGCCAGGGGGTAGAGTCCCGACCGGCTCGGCCGCGGAAGGCCGGAAGGCCGCGCCGGACCGTCCGAGGCGCTACCTTAGAGGACATGTCTCAGCTTGATCTGCCCGCCCGCCCCTTTGGGGCCCTCCTGACCGCGATGGCCACGCCGTTCAAGGAGGACGGCCCACTTGACTTGCCGGCCGTCCGCCACCTGGCCAGGCATCTGGTGGACCATGGCCACGACGGGATAGTGGTCAACGGCACCACTGGTGAGGCCCCCACCACCACTGACCAGGAAAAACAGCAGATCATAGAGGCAGTCCGCGAAACCGTTGGGCCGCGGATCAAGGTGGTCGCTGGCGTTGGCACTAACGACACGGCTCATTCAGTCCGTCTAGCCGCCGATGCCGCCGCCGCCGGTGCCGACGGTCTCCTCGCTGTTTCGCCGTACTATTCCCGGCCCAGCCAAAGCGGCCTGGTGCAACACTTCTTGCGGATAGCGGACGCCACGGAGTTGCCGGTGATGATTTATGACATCCCCGGACGCAGCGCTGTACACCTTCACGAGGATACGCTGGGTGAGTTGGCTCACCATGAGCGGATTGTGGCCGTGAAGGATGCTACCGGCCAGGCCGGAGCGGCCTTCCAGAAGATGGTGAACACGGGCATGGCCTATTACGCCGGTGACGATCTGCTCGGTTTGGCATATCTGGCCAGCGGCGGCGCGGGGATAGTGTCCGTAGTTGGCCACGTCACTGGCGACATCTGGCGCCAAGTGATCGAATCTGTGGACCAAGCCGATCTGCCGACCGCTCGCCGGGCCATGGCCCGAATGCTGCCGGTGATCGATTCGGTCATGGGTTCGGGTCAGGGGGCCGTCATGATCAAAGCGGCACTGGAAATATTGGAAATACTGCCGCGCCGAACGGTCCGCCTTCCCCTAGCGGAAGCGACTGAGTTGGAGGCCGGCCATGTCCGGCGGGGTTTGGTGGCGGCCGGGCTGATACCTGGCCGGACAGGGCCGGCCGAGTAGCCGGCCCATGAGGAGGAATGAATAGTGGTGGTCTCAAATATGTGGCCTGACCTGGGCGAGCCGCCGGAATTGGAAGACGGTGTGCTGAGGCTGATCCCGCTGGGTGGGCTGGGCGAGGTGGGCCGCAATATGACGGTCTTCGAGTTTGACGGGAAATTGCTGCTGGTCGACTGCGGGGTGCTTTTCCCCGAGGAGCATCAACCCGGCGTGGACTTGATCTTGCCGGACTTTGGGCCAATCCGCGACCGCCTGGAGGACGTTGTGGCGTTGGTGCTGACCCACGGTCATGAAGACCATATTGGCGCCGTGCCGTACCTGTTGCGGCTGCGGGAAGACATCCCGCTGGTTGGATCGCAGCTAACACTGGCCTTCGTCGAGGCGAAGCTGACCGAACATCGCATCAAGCCCCTGACTTTGGCTGTCGATGACGGAGCGGTCGCCAATCTTGGTCCGTTCACCTGCGAATTCATGGCGGTGACGCACTCAATTCCGGATGCCTTGGCGCTGACCATCACCACCGAGGCCGGGCGCATTCTGCACACTGGCGATTTCAAGCTGGACCAGTTGCCGCTTGATGGGCGGGTCACCGACTTGCGGGGCTTTGCCCGGGCCGGCGACGAGGGCGTGGACCTGCTGATGATGGATTCGACCAACGCTGAGGTGCCGGGGTTCATCCCGACTGAACGGGAGATTGGCCCGGTCTTGGATTTGGTGTTCGATCAAGCGCCGGGGCTGATTATGGTGGCCTGCTTCTCATCCCATGTTCACCGCGTCCAGCAAGTGCTTGACGCGGCCGCCGCGCACGAGCGTAAGGTTGCCTTCGCTGGGCGTTCAATGATCAGGAACATGACGATCGCCCTGGAAATGGGTTACTTGACCGCGGTTGAGGGCACCATAGTGCCGTTGAATACCGCGGACTCCTTGCCCCGCGATGAGGTGGTATTCGTTACTACCGGTTCGCAAGGCGAACCGATGGCGGCTTTGTCGCGGATCGCCAACGGTGATCACAAGATTCACGTTGGCCCGGGGGACACAGTAATTTTGGCGTCTTCGCTGATTCCCGGCAATGAGAATTCGGTCTACCGGGTGATCAATGGTTTGACCCGCATGGGGGCCAAAGTGGTCCACAAGGGCAACGCCGCTGTCCATGTCTCTGGCCACAGCGCGTCCGGCGAACTTCTCTACACCTTGAACATAGTTGGTCCTCGTTGTGTAATGCCTATCCATGGCGAGGTTCGCCAATTGGTGGCGGCTGGCCAACATGCGGTCGCTACTGGCGTGCCTTCAGAAAACGTGGTCCTGATTGAAAATGGCATGGTTGTGGACTTGGCGGAAGGCCTGGCGGAGGTAGTTGGCGCGGTCGAGGTGGGCAATGTCTACGTTGACGGAGCTTCGGTTGGCGAATTGACTGAGGTCGAATTGAAGGACCGCCGCATCTTGGGTGATGAGGGCTTTGTGTCGATCTTCGCGGTGGTTGATCCGGCTGAGGGTTACATCATGGCGGAGCCGACTATCCAGGCCCGGGGCATGGCCGAGGAAGACCAAGTGTTCGATGAACTAGTCGCCCAGATCAGCCAGGCCCTGGTCTTGGCTATGGATCAGGGAGCCCACGACAACCACCAGCTTCAGCAGGTTATGCGTCGTGTGGCTGGCCGCTGGATCTCAAAGAGATTGCGCCGCCGGCCAATGATCATCCCGGTGGTTGTGTTGGCTTAGCTGACCGGACCTGGCCGGGTCCGGCCAGATTTGGAATCAAGTCCGGCCGCTCTAGCTCGGAACTGTTCCTCAGTCCTCTTCGAGGACCCGACCGCGCATTTCTGGCAATGCCCAAGCCGCCACCGCGCCAATCACGAAGAAGGCCGCGAAGATGGTGAACACCGCGGCGGTGCCGAAGGCGGTATGGAGCGGCAGGGTAGCCAAGGTGGTCACAATCGAGGCTATCCGGCCGAATCCAGCCGCCCAACCCGCACCGGTGCCGCGCAGCGAGGTCGGGTAGATCTCCGGCGTGATGGCGTAGAGGGCCCCCCAGGCACCTAGATTGAAGAAGCTAAGGGCCATGCCCGCGGCCACGATCGCCCAAGGCACTCCGGCCTGTGAGAACAAGGCCGCCGCGGCGGCCGATCCGATCAAGAACACGGTCAAGGTCACCCGCCTGCCCCAGCGTTCAATCAGCCAAGCGGCGCAGGCGTAACCAGGGAGCTGGGCCAGCGTGATGATCAAGGTGTAGCCGAGTGACTTAGTGACGGTGACGCCATCGGCCACCAAGAGGGACGGCAACCAGGTGAAGGCGCCGTAGTAGGCGAAGTTGACACAAAACCAAACCGCCCAAATGGCGGCGGTGCGCCGGGCCATACCGGGCGCGAACAGCGCCGACGGTTTGGCTTGTACTGGCACGAATTCCGCGCCGGGGTCTTCCGCTTCGGTCAGGCCTTTCCCGATGCCGCCGGCACTGTTTTGGCTGGCCCGTGGCGTGGTGGGCGTGGTTCGGCTCTTCGACCGGCTGGTCGCGTCCTGGGCCGGTTTGACGGCCGCTCCGGGAAGGCGAATTGGGCCGGCGGACTCGAACGCTCGGACGGCCTCTTCGGCTTCGTTGAATCGGCCTTTCGACTCCAAGAAGCGGATCGATTCCGGCAGCGACCGGCGCACAAAGACCGCGTAGACGGCGGGTACAGCCCCAATGACTAGGGCCCAACGCCAGCCGCCCGCGCCAAAGGGTCCATCTGGCGCAGCCACGTAATAGCCGATGAGCGCTGCGGCCGTCCAGCCGATAGCCCAGAATGCCTCCAGCCAAACAATTATCCGGCCGCGGATCCGGGGTGGCGAGAATTCACTGACCAGGGTTGAGGCCACAGGCAATTCCGCGCCAAGCCCCAGGCCAACTAGGAAGCGCAACGCGATCAACGCGCCGACGCCCCAGGCCAAGGCACTGGCGCCGGTGGCGACGCCGTAGATAAGCAGCGTCAAGGCGAACACTTGACGCCGGCCCAGGCGGTCCGCGATCAGACCGCCAACGGACGCGCCTATGGCCATGCCGGCGAAACCGGCTGAAGCGATCCATGACTTGTCTCCAGCGGTCACATGCCAGCTTTCAGGCAATGCGACCAGGATAAATGAGATCAGTCCCACGTCCATGGCGTCCATTGCCCAGCCGAGTCCAGAGCCCCACAGCAGGCGCCCATGGAGACGATTGAAGCTCAGCGCATCGAGGCGCTTGGAACGGGTGTGGCTATCGCGTATGAGTGTCACTAGCGTGGTCCTTTACGTGAGGTTTGGGCGGGTTGTTGGCCCGTTGTGGCTGGCGCGAGCGTGTCGGGTTCGCCGCTACAGGCATTATCGTCCCTGTTCACGATGTGAGCAAAAACCGTCCACATTCTGAGAGGGACTGGCTTTCCCAACTTTGACCGTCCATGGCGGTGTGTCCGCCCTGATCGTGTCAGTGCTGGCGGTTAGCCTAGGGGGGTGTTGGACAAACACCCGTCGGCAAGCGACCCCGGTGGGTGCCCCGTAGGCCCTTCGGGAATTGTCTGGCAGACCCCAAGACCGGTAGTGACTGTCAGGAACGGAGTGAGTTACGGCTAGGAACCGGAGTGGAAGCGGCCAGCCGGTCACGTCCACCAAGAAGCCGACCAATGCGGGCGGGCCCAGGACGGCTCGCACTGCGGTGAGCCCTGCCACTCGCGGCTCGGGGGCTGGCCAGCGACCCCGTGGTGATTCTGGAAGCGGCGGCGGCACTGAGCGCAATCGTGGTCCGGCCGGCCGGGCGGCCAAGGGTGCGTTACAAGGAGTGGCCCAGGGTGTGGGGGCAGGCGCTCGCCGCGTTGGGCGGGACGCCCGCAGCTTGCCCCCTGAACACCGGCGCGATGGCGCGGCGCTAGCTCTTATCTGCCTCGCCCTGGTGGTGGCGGCTCAGACCTGGTTCAGGTTGTCCGGTGCTGCCGGTGCCGTGATCGAGTGGGTGGTGGCGGGAAGCTTCGGCGTGCTTGGTAAGGCCCTTCCTGTGGTGCTGGCATTCTTGGCCGTGAGGCTGATGCGCCATCCTGAACAAAGCGAAGACAATGGCCGCATTTCAATCGGCTTCACAGCCCTGATCATTGCTTTAGCGGCCATGATCCATATTGGCCGGGGAATGCCCAGCCCGCGGGGCGAATGGGACCAAATCAGGGCAGCTGGCGGAGCCGTTGGCCTGATTGGAACGCCGCTGGCGGCGCTGGTCACGCCGGTCGTTGGATTCATGATTTTTGCGATCCTGGCCTTTTTTGGGCTGTTGGTTCTGACTAAGACTCCAGTCATGCGGATACCCCAGAGAGTCTCCCAAGGCCTGGCTGCCCTGGGCCTAAAACACGGCCAGCCACATGGGGGCAGGGAAGGCGCCGGCCGCCCCAGGGTGCCGGGCGGCTATGCCCATGATGAGGCCTACCGCCGGCCGGAGGATAGCTCCGCCGGCCGGCCCGGATCTGGCGCCAAGGCGGCCCGGTCTGGCGGCGACTCTGCTACGGAGCCCAACGCCCCGGCCCAGTCGGAAGAAGAAGTTACCGAAGTCTTCGATGAGGACCCAGACACGTCGGAATCCGCTGCCCAAGGCGACCCCGTCGAAGATGGCAGTGAGACGGAGAGTCGCCACGGCGGCATCGGGCAACAACCCGGTTCACGTGCCAAATCTGGCGCTGGACACGGGCTCCCAGCCAAGATCCCGGCTGGTGGCGCTCAAGGCGAATTGACCGGCAGTGTGCTTTATGAATTGCCGCGGCCGGGGCTGCTGGTCAAAGAACTGCCCCGAAGCGATCACGGCGAAGGCGCTGCCGCCATGGTCGAAGCGCTGACTGGTGTGTTTGACCAATTCTCCGTCGACGCGACCGTGACCGGGTTTACTTGCGGTCCAACCGTCACGCGCTATGAAGTCGAACTGGGGCCGGGCGTAAAGGTCGAACGGATCACGCAGCTACAACGGAATATCGCTTACGCGGTGGCCAGCCCCGAGATCAGGATTCTCTCGCCCATTCCGGGTAAGTCCGCGGTCGGGGTGGAGATCCCGAACAAGGAACGCGAAACCGTGCCGTTAGGGGATGTGTTGGCAAGCTCGGCCGCGCGGCGTAACTCCCACCCAATGGTTGTGGCGCTGGGCAAGGACGTTGGCGGCGGCTTCGTGGTGGCCAATCTGACAAAGATGCCGCACCTGCTCGTGGCTGGGGCGACTGGCTCGGGGAAGTCGTCGTTCGTCAACTCAATGGTGGTGTCGCTGCTGATGCGGGCCACGCCGGACCAGGTCCGGATGGTGTTGATTGACCCGAAGCGGGTTGAATTGACGATCTATGCCGGCATACCGCACCTCATCACGCCCATCATCACGGATCCCAAGAAAGCGGCGGAAGCCCTGGATTGGGTGGTCCGGGAAATGGATCTGCGTTACGACGACCTGGAACGCTACGGGCTCAAGCACATAGATGACTTCAACAAGGCAGTCCGGTCCGGCTCTATCAAGGCCCCGGCGGACGCCAAACAGCCGTTGCGTCCCTACCCGTACCTGCTGGTCGTCGTAGATGAGCTGGCGGACTTGATGATGGTCGCACCACGGGACGTTGAAGCATCAGTCCAACGGATCACGCAACTGGCCCGGGCGGCTGGCATTCATCTGGTGGTCGCTACGCAGAGACCTTCGGTGGATGTGGTGACTGGCGTTATCAAGGCCAATATTCCTTCCCGCATGGCTTTCGCCACGACTTCCCAGACCGATTCCCGGGTGGTGCTGGACCAGCCGGGAGCGGAGAAGCTGATTGGCCAGGGTGACGCTTTGTTCCTGCCCTATGGTTCTTCGCGGCCGATGCGCTTGCAGGGCGCCTGGGTCGGGGAATCGGAAATCCACGCCGTGGTGGATTACGTCAAGTCCCAGGCGGAAGCCGAATACCGGCCAGATGTGATTGTGCAATCGTCGCGGCGCAGGGTGGTGGAAGACGACATTGGCGATGACCTGGACCTGCTGCTCCAGGCCGCTGAGCAGGTCGTCACCACTCAATTCGGGTCCACATCCATGCTGCAACGCAAACTGCGGATCGGCTTCGCCAAGGCGGGCCGGCTGATGGATCTGCTGGAGAGTCGTGGTGTGGTTGGGCCATCGGAAGGCGCCAAGGCCCGGCAAGTGCTGGTCCCGCCGGAGGCGCTACAGGCCACTGTGGCGCTGCTTAGCGGAGACGACCCGCCCACGGTGGACCCGGCGGCTCAGGCCGGTCCGGCGGCCGGATCCTCAGATGATGAAGACGCCGCCGTCCCAGAGGAATCGGATTAAGCCGCAGCCATGTTGACGGGGGCAAGTACGCGCAGCGACCTGTCCCGCTCCAGCCGCACCATGCCCGCCTCAATCTGGTCCAGATCCTCCAACAGGCCGCGCATGGACTGGCTGTTCAGACGCACCAAGGGCGATTGTCACGGCTGGGGTCTTTCCTATGGCGGGTGGGATGGCCGCTGTCACGATTGGTGTCTTTTTGGTCTGGTGGTCTCAGGCGGACACGGCGGTGACCTGGGCTTTTACTAGCTGTCAGGTCGGGTCGCTGGATAGGAAAGACACCAGGTGTGACAGTTGTGGCTTGGGGTGTGGTTGGAAAAAGCCAAGACCGTGGATATGGCGATGAATGCGTCCTCATGGATGCCCGGAAGGGGTCTGGACCTGGGGGTTAGAGGGCCCAGTGTGGGGGTTAAAGTGGCGGACTGGCGGACCCGTCTGCCATCCCGCCGTTCAGCGCTGGTGTTCTAGCGGTGGCCCTGAGATCGCAGGAACCCAAGGCAGCAAGACTGCGCCTCTTCAGCGGCCGGTAATGGGACACCTGCCTAGCGGCGCCACGACACCAGCTGTGACCTGCCCCTTGAACATCTAGCTGCTCCCGAGTAGCTACCACCCCGGCTCACCCCACAGCCCCAGCGGTGCTGGCGAAGAGCCACTAGGCTAGGGACGTGCCGATCAGCTCCGGGGAGCCCGAGGCTAAGCCTCCCCTCGTCAACATAGCCAACGGGCTGACGCTGATCCGTTTAGTTCTGGTTCCGGTGTTCATTGTGCTGTTTGTACATGACGGCGCGACCGCACCGATCTGGCGTTTGGCGGCCACGGCCGCCTTCCTTGCTGCCGCCATAACTGACCGCTTTGACGGGCACTTGGCCCGCAGTCGGGGCCTGGTCACGGATTTCGGCAAGCTGGCGGATCCGATAGCCGACAAAGCGCTGGTTGCCGCCGCTTTGATCTGTCTGTCCGTCTACGGATTGTTGTCTTGGTGGGTCACGGGAATCATCCTTGGCCGCGAGGTGGCGGTCACGGTGATCCGGCTGATGGTGAGGAAGCACAAGGTCATGGCCGCGTCTTGGGGCGGCAAAGTCAAGACGGTGACGCAGATGAGCGCCATCACTGGCTACCTGCTGCCGCCGCAGTGGATCGACGATTATGTGCCCTGGTTAGCGCTGGTCATTTTCGTCTTGATGGTGCTGGCTGTGGCGGTGACGGTCGCCACTGGCATTGATTACGCCGTGTCGGCCTGGGACATTGTTCGCGCCGCCAAGAGCCCAGCGGTTACGGCTGATCCAGCGCCTGAGCCGGTTGACGCTGCGCCTGCGGACAGCGCAGAAACCCCGGCTGCGGCCGTCGAACCGGTCACGCCGCGTGAGGCTCTGCCTCCCGCACCTGTTGTTGACGCTGCGCCTGCGGACAGCGCAGAAACCCCGGCTGTGGTCGTCGAACCGGTCACGCCGCGTGAGGCTCTGCCTCCCGCACCTGTTGTTGACGCTGCGCCTGCGGACAGCGCAGAAACCCCGGCTGCGGTCGTCGAACCGGTCACGCCGCATGAGGCTCTGCCTCCCGCACCTGTTGTGGCTGCCGAACCACCGGAACCCGCTCAGGAGGCGATGCCGTGGCCCACGCCCGCTCCCCGGCCCATTCTTATTCCGGAGCGAGTGTCACGGCCCCTTCCGGCTCCAGCCCCCAGGTCCGTTTCCGCTCCGGCTCCGTCCCCCGCTATCCCGGCCGAAGCGGCCGCGGAACCAGCCCCAGCTCCGCCGCGGATCGAAACGGGGCCCGCCTCGGCGGCATCGGCGGATGTGCCAGCTCCAGCCGCGGATACCACGCTGGACCCAGCGCGAGCCGCGGCTCAAGCCCAGCTCGCCGAATTGAAACGCCGTATAGGGTGGGGCGCGAAGCCGCTGCCCGGCGGCAGCGGGGGAGAGGAGTGAAGGATGTCGCCATTCCGCAAAATCGGGGGAATAGACAATGAGACACGCGCCGTCGCGCTGGTTGGGCTGCTGCGAGAGCACGGGTTGACGGTCGCAACGGCCGAATCGCTGACCGGGGGACTGGTCAGCGCGGTGATCGTCGATGTGCCCGGCGCCTCAGCCGTGTTGCGCGGGGCAGTGGTCGCGTACGCCAACGAGATCAAACGGGACCTGCTCGGTGTGGACGCGGAACTGCTGGAGGACCGCGGCGCGGTCAACGGTACAGCCGCAGCTCAGATGGCTATTGGCGTCCGCAAACTGATGGGCGCTGACGTTGGGATATCGACGACCGGCGTGGCTGGGCCGGACCCGGCCGATGGCGTTGAACCGGGCATGGCATTCGTCGCTTGCTCGTGGGCCAAGGATGAACCGGCCGTAAGGGCCCTGCGGTTGGAGGGCGACCGGGCCCAGGTGCGGACCCAAGTGGTTACCCGTGCGCTCGAATTGGCGGAGGCGACGATTCGCCAGACTTCCGGGATTTGACCGGGAATATAGACTTGGCTGAGAGCGTTTAGGCCGGTGATGAAGAACCAACCAATGACACCGAGCAGGTCCGCCAATCACATGGCGAGCCTGAAGCGGTACCGTTTAACCAAGAATCACACACCGGCACCAGTCGACAATCCTAAGAAGGGGGGTGCCAAGCCAATGGTGCTGTTACGAAACGAACTCGGCAGCGTACTTCGAGCCAACCGGCTCCGTCAGCGACGGACGTTGCGTGACGTGTCGGCCGCGGCCAAGGTTTCGTTGGGCTACTTAAGCGAAGTCGAGCGCGGACAGAAGGAAGCTAGTTCCGAGCTGTTGGCGTCGATCTGCGACGCGTTAGGCATGCCCTTGTGGGTGACCTTACGCGAAGTGTCGGACCGATTAGGCGCGCAGGATGCGCATTGGGTACCGGATACCCCGGAGGCCCTGTTTGAAGATGAGTTGGCCAGCGTCAGCTGACGCTCGCCGCGCCAATTGATCATCGCTGTGAGCGTCGCCTACGGGCGGCGCTCACAGCCAGTTAACCAGCCGGAACACTAATACGCTTGGCTAGTCCGGTTGGCAGGTGGGGCAGTAGAACGCCGGCCGGTCCAAGGGCGGCTGACCAACCCGCATGACCTTGACGGGCGTTGAACAACGCCGGCAGGGGCGGTTCTCGCGGCCATGGACCAGACTGGTTTGGCCCCGCCCGGTCAGGCCAGTGGCGGTCGGAGTGCGGGAACGGACTGATCGCCAAAGCAAACGGCGGGCCTCACTGAGGAGCCCCGGCAAGTCCGGCACGGCCGCCACCGGCCGGTCCGGCCGGACCCGCCATGCGAACAGCGATTCGGCCATGTAGATGGTGCCTATCCCAGCCACCACGGTCTGATCCAGCAAAGTGGCGCCAACCCCGCGCTGTCCCTGGGCGGCTAGCCGCACGGCCGCCTGGTCAGGATCAAATCCATCAGCCATGACATCCGGGCCCAACCGCCCCGTCAGGCGCTGAAGATCACGGGTTCGGAGCAGATCCGCCATCCCCAGCTGGTGCCCTATGGCGACCCATGCCTGATTCGCCAAGACCGCCCGAGCCGTCCACTGCCTGGATCGCGAGCCGGCGCCAGGACGGCCCGCCCGAGCCTTTTCGACCAGCCAGGCACCATCCATGCGCAAATGAGACCGGAATGTGAAACCAGAATCCAGCCCCACCAGGACGTGCTTGCCGTAAGCGTGAACCGATTCGACTGTCTGCCCGGTCAGGTCGACCGAACCCAGACTGGGCCAGCGGAACCGGCAGTAGGTGATGACTTGGCCGGTCAGCACCTGGTCCAAGCGTGCCGCCACACGGCGGAGAATGTCTCCTTCCGGCATCAGGACCGGCCTCTCTTGACCAGCCCGGAGGGCGTCACCGCGAATCCGGCGGCGACCAGCGCTTCGGCAGCCGGGGCCAGCCGGGCATGTGCCCCAAGAGCGTCCTCGCCATCCAGACGGGCCACTCTCAACGCGCCGATCTGGCCCGCCGCGACGGCGTTGGCCAGGGCCTGGGCCGCCCGCTCCAGCACGGACTGATCAGCGACGAAGGCCATCGCCGTACGGCCACCGCGTTCCAGGTAAAAGACCAGGTGGCCATCAACTAGCACGACTATCGCGCCGCCCGTTCGGCCAGGCCGGTGCGCGCCCGGGTGAGCCGGCCAAGGCAGGGCTGCTCCATACGGATTGGCGGGATCAGTCGCGGCTAGCACCAATACCGCGCTGAAATCCGCCGCCGCCCGTAGTTGGTCTGGAACCGGCGGCAAGGCGAACTGTGACCCGCCCAGATGCTCAATGAAGTATCCGCGTCGGATTGAGCCGGCCTCTTCCATGGCGCTGAGCACCGGGTAAACCTGGGCGAACGTCGTCTCCGATGCCGCCGCTCCCCGAGTCACCACCCCGTAGCGTTCCAACAGGGCCAGTGCCGTGGCGGCCACCCGTCGCGCCGGGTCACCCTGGCCGCGAGCCGCCGGCGTTGGAGCCAGGGCCCAGCGCGCGGCCAGAGAGGGATCTGGCCGTCCAGTTCCGTCGATGCCGCCCGTCGCTTTCGGGCCCACACTGTCACCAACGCTGCCCACCCAGTTAGGCCCCCCGCTGTCGCCTCCGCGGTCGCCTCGGATCAGGCCGGCGCTGGCGCCCAGCGCTGGTGGCAAGGTCAGGCGGTGGCCCAAGGACCGTGCTCGCGGCGGCCGGCGGGACACCTTGTGGACGGTCCGGCCGCCAGACAGGAAGGCTCGCAGCGGATGGAATGAATCGGCGGTCACCCAGCCGCCCCAAACCAGATCCCACACGGCAGCCCGCAAGTCTGCCGCGCCAGGCTCAAGCTCTAGGCGTTCGGCCATCTCGAAAGGCCAAAAGGCGCCGCCGCCAGATAGCAGATCCAGCAGGTTGGCTGCCAGCGTCCCGGCGGATGCCGGCTCGCAATCCGCCAGCAGGGCGTCTTCCGAGCCCAGAGCCAGCAACCGGACGGTCCCGTCCGCCGCAGCGGTCTTGCCCTGGCCCACCCACGCCACCTCCCCGGCAGCGATCAACTCATCAAGGGCGCCGGGTGAGTAGTCAGTTACCCGGCTGGGCAGGATGAGCGACTCAATCGCGGAGGCCGGCAGGGCGGCCCCGGCCAATGAACTGATCGCGGTCAATACGCCGTCCGCTCCGCGCAGGCGGCCAATCTGCTGCCAATCCGGAGCGAAAGCGCCTAGCGCGTGCCCAGGTACTGGCTCGATTTGCTGGCGCAGCGCCGCCAGCGAGCGGCGGCGTAACCGGGTAACAACGCCAGGGTCGCAGTAGTCTGGGCCACCGTGGCCGCCCGCTTCGGGCGGCCTGAGCCGGCCCCGAACACATTGTCCTTGGCGGGTCGCCACTTCCAGCTCACGCTCCGCCACGGCCACTCCCAGCCCAAACTCCTGGGCCAGGCCAGAAGCCTCGAACGGGCCATGATGGCGAATGAAACGCCTGATCAACGCCCCAAGTGGGTCCTGGCTTGGAGCTAGCAGGGCCTCGGGGAGGCCGGCTGGCAAGGCCACTCCCAAACCATCACGCAAGACCGCCGCGTCCTCCACGGACGCCCAGCGGGTCTGCCCGGCCAGGCGGATCTCTATCACCCGGCGGGCGGCGGTGAGGGATTCAACCCATTCACGCCACGGTCCGGCGGTTGATTCGTCCAGTCTTTCAGCGCTCAATGGGCCCAGCTCCCGGAGCATGTCGGCCAACTGCTCGGCGCTGGTAGCCTGGCGCTCTGGTACGCGACGGGACAATTCGGCATCGGCGGTTAACACCACCGCTGGGTCCAACAAGTCGGCCAAATCACTGGCTGGGCCGGAGCCCAGCAGTTCGGACAGCATGGCTGGGTCGAGGCTCAGCGCGGCGGCCCGGCGTTCGGCCAGCGGAGCGTCACCGTCGTAGAGGAACTGAGCGGTGTAGCCAAAGGCCACGGCGCTGGCGAAGGGCGATGGCGAACTGGTCTGGACATCAACCAAGCGGACGTGGCGTTGCTCAATCGCTCGCATCAATTCGGTCAACGCTGGTACGTCAAAGTCATCCTGGAGGGTTTCGCGGACCGCCTCCATCACCACAGGGAAATCATTGAATTGAGACGCGACCTGCAGAAGCTGTTGGGCCCTGTGTCGCTGCTGCCAAAGTGGTTGGCGCTTGCCCGGAGACCGCCGAGGCAACACCAGCGCCCGTGCCGCGGCCTGACGGAAACGGGCCGCGAAATGTGCCGTGCCGGCGATGGCCGCTGTCACGGCTGGCCCCACTTCATCAGCGCTGATTAACACGTCCAGGGAGGCGTCCTCGGCCAATTCTGGTAGGCGCAGCATGATCCCGTCATCTGAGGGCATCACCTGGGCGTCGAAGCCATAACGGTCACGTAAGCGGGCCCCCAACACCGCCGCCCAAGCGCCGTTGACTCGTCCGCCCCACACGGAGTGGATCATGATCCGAGTGTCCCCCAGTTCATCCGGAAAGCGTTCCACCACCAACGTCCGGTCATCTGGCAACTGGCCTGTCGCTTCGCGCTGGTCAATCAAGTAATCGACCAGATTGTTGGCGGCCCATTCGTCCAGCCCTTGGCTGGCCAAGTGGGCCTTGGCCTGATCCGGTGCGACCGCCGCTGTCAGCCTTATGAATTCGCCAATCGCCGCGCCCAGTTCCGCTGGACGGGAAGGTGAGTCGCCCTTCCAGAAAGGCAAACGGCCTGGCAGGCCCGGCGCGGGCGTGACGTAGACGGCGTTGGGCGTGATGTCTTGGATACGCCAGGTGGATGATCCAAGCATGAACGTGTCCCCGACGCGAGATTCGTACACCATCTCCTCATCGAGGTCGCCAACCCGCTTGGAACTCTTGGGATCCGCCCTCTCGCCGGCCAAATAGACGCCGTAGACGCCGCGGTCAGGGATTGTGCCGCCAGATACGCGGGCCAAGTAGGCGGCGCCCGGGCGGGGCGTGAGTTCGCCAGTCGCCCGGTCCCAGACGATCCTTGGTCGCAATTCCGCGAAGTCCGCCGAGGGATAGCGCCCGGACAGCATGTCCAATACGGATTCGAGCAGGCGCTCGCCCAGATTCTCGAATGGCGCGGCCCGGCGGATGAGCCGTCCCAGGTCCGGCACCGTCCAAGTGTCCATGGCCACCATCGCCACGATCTGCTGCGCCAGAACATCAAGCGGGTTGGCCGGGACGTGAATCGACTCAATTTGGCCGGCCCGCATCCGCTGGGCGGTGACGGCGGCGGGAACCAGATCACCCCGGTAGACCGGGTAGACCAGACCTTGCGAGATGGCACCCACTTGGTGGCCGGCCCGGCCTACCCGTTGCAGCCCGGCCGCCGCCGAGGGCGGCGCGCCAACCTGGATCACCAGGTCGATTGAGCCCATGTCAATGCCCAATTCGAGGGAGGACGTGGCGATCACCGCTGGCAGGTGTCCGGCCTTTAGCTGGTTCTCGATCTCAGTGCGCCGTTCGCGGCTCATAGAACCGTGATGGGCCATGGCGATCTGAGTCGCGGCCACGGCCGCCGTTCCCGCCGCGGAGATGATCTGGGCTGGCTGGACCGAACCGGGATCTGGGCGTTCGCCCGTGGTGCGGGCCTGGTACTCCTCATTGACCCTGGCGGCCAGGCGCTCCGCCGCCCGCCGCGAATTGGTGAACACCAAGGTTGAATCGTGTGCCATCAGGTGGTCAACTATCGCTTGATGGACATGTGGCCAGATTGAGCCGCCTTGGATCGCCCCGGCGCTCGCTCCACTGAGGTCCAAAGCGCTGCCCAGACCTGGGCCTTTGTTCGCCGTCAGGGCGTCGGAAGGCCCAAAACCGGCATCGTAAGTTCGCGGCCCGCTCAAATCGGTCAGGTCTTCGACCGGGAGCTTGACCGCGACATCGATCACCTTGGTGGACTTGGGCCGCACTATCTCAACCGGGCGCCGGCCATGGCGTTCAGGCGCGCCGCCCACGAACCGGGCCACCTCCTGGGCGGGGCGGACCGTCGCTGATAGCGCCACCCGTTGGGCGGGCTTGGGCAACAGTGCGTCCAGTCGTTCCAATGACAACGCCAAGTGGGCCCCCCGTTTGGTGCCCGCCAAGGCGTGGACTTCATCCAGAATTATGGTGTCCACGCCGCGCAAGGCTTCGCGTGCGCCCGAGGTCAGTACTAGGAACAGCGATTCTGGTGTGGTGATCAGAATGTCCGGCGGCTTCTTGGTGAAGCTGCGCCGGTCGCTAGCCGGGGTGTCGCCAGTGCGGACCGCGACTCGGATTTTCGGCAACGCCCGCCCGGCGGCCGCTAGCTGATTCGATATGCCAACCAGCGGTGTCCGCAGGTTACGCTCCACATCCACAGCCAGCGCCTTCAAAGGCGAAACGTAGACCACCCGGCAGCGCTGTTCGCTCCCAGCCGGAGGGACACTGGTCATTAGGCGGTCAATCGCGGACAGGAAGGCCGCCAGGGTCTTACCTGAACCAGTTGGCGCCACGACCAGTGCGTCCAGGTCATCATGAATCGCCCGCCAGGCCCCCACCTGCGCGGCTGTGGGGGCTTCAAATGCGGCCTCAAACCAGGCGCGGGTGGCTGGCGCGAACCAGTCCGGAAGCATCGAATCCCTTGCCACCCCTCCACTGTGCCATGTCCGTCTGACAGCGTGACATGCTGGGACGGCCAGACCGCCAGACGGCCAGACGGCCAGAACTCAAACGGTAAGGCCAGCGATGTGAGCGGAACGATTGCGGGCGCGAATCCTCCTTGGACCTTTGAGTTACCCTGACCAGGTGCGCCACAGCGAATTCTGGGAGTCCATGGACCATGCCTTCGGGGCGGCCTACGCGAAGTCATTGGCTGCGGATCTGGTGATCGGGGCGCTCGGGTCGCGCACGGCCGCTGAGGCCCTGGACCACGGGATGGCGCCACGGGAAGTCTGGGAAGCGGTTTGCGATGCCATGGATCTGGACAACGCTGTCCGCTGGCATCACCGCGAGGAGCGCAAACCCAAGATCCGGCGTTAGGGGCCCGGCCCGGATGGGTCCGCGCTTACGGTGGGGACGGCGGCCCGTGGCTGACCACGCCGGCCCCAAGTCTGCTCTGGCCGGGCCTCAACCGACTCCCAGTCAGCCACCAAGCGACCCCCAGCCAATCACCAACTAACCCCTAACCGGTCGCCAAGTGATGGCCAAGTGGCCGCCCAGGGATCCAAGCGCGGCGGCGCCAAGGATCACCAATCGGTGGGCGACACGCGGCCCCAGATCATTGTTTGGAAGGCGGGCGCGGCATAGCGTCAATAGTCGTATATCCACGTCCAGAAGCATCGGAGGACCTCGTGGCGGCTCCCCAGAATTACCTTGCTGTTATCAAGGTGGTTGGAATCGGTGGTGGCGGCGTCAACGCCGTCAACCGAATGAAGGAAGTCGGGCTCAAGGGAGTTGAGTTCGTCGCAATCAACACGGACGCCCAAGCTCTCTTGATGTCCGATGCCGACGTCAAACTTGACATTGGCCGTGAAAGTACCAGGGGGCTCGGCGCGGGCGCGGACCCGGAGGTGGGGCGTCGCTCCGCGGAGGAGCACGCTGACGAGATCCGCGAGGTCCTGGACGGGGCGGACATGGTGTTCGTGGCGGCCGGTGAGGGCGGCGGCACGGGTACCGGCGGGGCTCCGGTCGTGGCCCGGATTGCCCGGGAACTCGACGCGTTGACGGTGGGCGTGGTGACACGGCCGTTCGCGTTCGAGGGCCGCAGGCGAGAGAACCAAGCGATCGACGGGATTGACAAACTGCGTGAAGAAGTCGACACGCTGATCGTCATCCCGAACGAACGTCTGATGCAGATCTCGGATCCGGGGATGTCCATTCTGGAAGCGTTCCGCAGCGCGGACCAGGTGCTTCTGTCTGGTGTGCAGGGCATCACTGATTTGATTACGACACCTGGCCTGATCAATGTTGACTTCGCTGACGTCGAATCGGTCATGAAGGGCGCGGGCAGCGCCCTGATGGGCATTGGCGCCGCCAGGGGCGAGGACCGGACTGTGCGGGCGGCTGAGATGGCGATCAGCTCGCCGCTGCTGGAGGCTTCAATCGACGGCGCCCACGGCGTGCTCCTGTGCATCCAGAGCGCTTCCGACATTGGGCTTGATGAGGTCAACCGTGGCGCCTCCTTGGTTTCGGAAGCGGTTCACCCCGAAGCCAACATCATCTTTGGCCAGATAATCGATGACGCCTTGGCGGATGAAGTCCGGGTGACGGTGATCGCCGCCGGGTTCGACGTTCAGGATCCTAAGCCCTACACGGCTGAACTGCGAGCCGTCAAGCCGCGGGCCGTGAGGCCGGTGACGGGCACAGCGCCGAGCGGCGCCATTCCGGCCGCGCCGGCGGTGGCGCCTTTGGTTCCAGCACCATCCATAGCTCCTGCCTATGAGGTGCCGTCCCGCGAGCGCCAGGCCGCGCCGGACAGCGAGGAGGAGGCACCAGACAGCTTGCCGCCGGCCCTGCCGGTGCCACCGCGTGGTCCGGTCCCAAGCGGGGAGAGCCCGACGGTGCCCCGGATCCCCCGGGCGGCCATTCCCGCGACTGGGCTATTTGGGCAGTCTGATCCCTCGATTCAGTCGCTGGTCAAGCCGGCCGGTACCGATGACCCAACCGAACAGGTGCCGCTTGATTCAACGCCCCTGTTCGACTCGGGCCATCGGACCTCGCGGACCGGACGTGAGGTCGCGCAGCCGGAACCGCCGTCGAAGGATGACATCGTGGTGCCATCTTGGCTGAACGAGGATTGATTCAGGTAGATCTGGCGCCTGGCGTCGAAGCCTGGTTCACGGCTTCAGAGTTTGACTTGGCGACCCGCGGTGGCCGGGAAGACCTGGCCACCCATTTGGGTTACCCGCTGGTCTTCGCCAATCAGGTCCATGGCCAGGACCTGGCCTGGGTGACCCCGGAGACACTGCGCCATGCGCCTGCCCCGGACGCCTTCCCAACGGCGGACGCTTTGGCTACTGAAGTGGGCGGCATCGGGCTGGTTGTGCGGACCGCGGACTGTGTGCCCCTGCTCCTGGCCGATCCGGACCGAGGCCTGGTGGCGGCGGTGCATGTGGGTTGGCGCGGGCTGCTGGCGGGAGTAGCGGGGGCGGCGTTGGAGGAACTCCGGGCACGGGGAGCGGGCCAACTAAGGGCGGCGGTGGGACCGGCGATCTGTGGCGACTGCTACCAAGTTGGTCAAGACGTGGCCAAGGCTGCCCAAAGACAGGGCCATGTTACTACCAAAGGAACTGACGGAATCGACCGGCTCGATGTCGCCGGATCAGTGGTACGCCAACTGCGTCAAGCAGGGCTGGCGCCGGTGTCCCGCGTGGAGGAATGCACCGCCGAATCGAGCCGGTTGTTCTCATGGCGATCAGGCCGCGCGACCGGCCGCCAGGGCGGAGTGATCGCGCTGGCGGGGAGCCATTACGGACGTCCTCAACACGCCTTAGCGACACGCCGGGCCGAATGCGGGCAGTTGGCCGGCGGAGCGGCTTAGCTAGCTCGTGGGTAACAGTCTTCCCCACCCGCAGAAGGAGAAAGAATTATGGCAGGTTGGATGCAAAACACAGGGAGGAAACTTGGTCTTCTCCCATCCGACTCTGACGATTATTACTATGACGAGCCTGAGGAGCAGATCGCCGATGTCACGCCGATCCACTCGCCGTCTGGCCGTGGGCATCTGACGACCGTGGCTGAACCAATGCAGCGGATCGTTACGTCCCGGCCAAGGACGTTCGAGGACGCGAAGATCGTAGGAACCACCTACCGGGAGCAAGTGCCGGTCATCATTGACTTGTCTGAGGCTTCAGATTCGGACGCTCGGCGTCTGATTGATTTTGCCATGGGCTTGACACACGCCTTGCGGGGAAATCTGGAGCGCATCACGCGCGAGGTTTTCCTGCTTTCGCCACCCAACTTGGATGTCTCTGAGGTCACTGCTGAGACGCACCGTTACGGCGAGTAGGGGTGAAGACAGCCGCCTACATCGTTTGGGCGCTGGCTGAGCTGTACCTGCTGATTCTGTTGGCGCGCATGATCCTTGACTTGGTGATGGCGTTCAGCCGGACTTGGCGGCCGGAGAAGACTTTGGCGGCGGCGGCCGAAATCGTGTTTCTGCTTACTGACCCGCTGTTGCGTCCGGTGCGTAAGGCGGTCAAGCCGGTGCGGCTTGGCCCCTTCGCCTTGGATTTGTCTTTCGTGATCGTCTTCTTAGCGGTTTCGTTAGTGGCCTACGGGGCGTCCCGGGTGGTCCTGTCCGTGGGCGTTTGATCGGTTCTGGCCGCCGATGCCGCCGTCGCCAGTTGACCGCGGACCGCCCGTTTGGCGTTGGCGAGGTAGCGTGACGAAGGGTTCGCCTTCCTCTTGGCTGGGCACCGGCGTCACGATGGCTAGGGATGTTGGACAGTGTGTGGAGGGAGTGTTCAGGTTCGCCCGCTGCGGGCCTGGCGTCTTGGGACTCGCCTATCATCGACTAGCGTAGACGTGAGCAAGAAGCCTCAACGGAGGCTTAGAGGAAATCTATCTAGGTGGAGAGATGGCGCAACTGACAGCCGACGATGTAGTACTGAAGGCCTTTCAGACTACGAAGTTCCGTGAAGGATACGACCAAGTCGAGGTGGATGATTTCCTCGATGAGGTGGCCGTATCCATGCGGGCCATGGCGACTGAGAACGAAGAGTTGAAGAGCCAATTGGCCGCTGCCGAAGCTAAGATCGCTGAATTGGAACGCGCACCGGCGGCCGCGCCCGAGGCCCCGGCGGACCTGGCACCCCAACCGAGGGCCAATGAACCAACTGCAACCCCCGAACCGACCTACGGCCTGCCCGGCGGGGGAGGCGCGGCCTCCAGCGGCGGCGCTGGCCCGTCAAGCGATCCATTCAGCGGGCCCGGCGATCTGTACGGCCAGGGCCCCGGTGGTGGGTTATACGGCCAGAGCAGTTCGTCGGCGCCGGCCGGCTCAAGCAGCGGCTCAGATGGCGGCCTGGGAGCTAACCCCAGCGGGCTGGGAGGGAGTTCACTCGGCAGCCCCAGCGGATCTGGCAATGACACGGAGACCGCGACCGGCATGCTCGCGCTGGCGAACAAGCTGCATGAGGAGTACGTGCGGGCGGGTCAAGAAGAAGGCGAGCAGATGATCGCCGAGGCTAAGACGCAAGCGGCCGCGATTGTCCGCGACGCGGAGCAAGCGGCCGTCCGGAGCAGGGCCCGTTTGGAACAGGAACGAGCGGATCTGGAAAAGGAGATCGAGTCGCTGCGCATCTTCGAGCGCGATTACCGTACACGGTTGAGGACTTATCTAAAGAACCTGCTTACGGACATTGACGGCTCCGCCGGGCCGGGTGCTCCAGACGCGCTGGGCGACCGCTGAAATCCCATAGGCTGTCCGGGTGGATGAGCCCGCGGGCGTAGATGGCCCGATTGAACCGGTGGCGCGCTTTGGGCGCCAGACATTGGTATTGCTTGGCGTCGCAGCGGTCGGTTTGATCATAGATCAGCTCACCAAGGCCTGGGCTGTGGGCGCCTTGTCCGGCGGGCGTTCCATAACCTTGATTGATTCCTTGCTGACCCTGCGACTGGTCCGCAATCCGGGTGCCGCGTTCTCCATGGGCGAGTCGATGACCTGGGTGTTTACCATTCTTTCGGCCGCTGTGCTGGTTGGTGTGATCTGGTTTTCCCGGCGGGTGCGGTCCAGGAGCTGGACGCTTACCTTGGGCCTGTTGGCAGCCGGTGCCGCAGGCAATCTAGGGGACCGGTTGTTCAGGCCGCCCGCGGTGGGCCGGGGCCATGTGGTTGACTTCATTGATTACGCCGGGAAGTTCGTCGGCAACGTGGCGGACATCGCCATTGTCCTGGCGACCATCGCCATTGTTATCACCGTGCTGCGCGGAATCCCGATCGACGGCGTCCGGAAATGATCCGGACCGTGCCGGTGCCGCCGGCGCTGGCGGGCGAGCGCGTCGACGTGGCGGTCGCCCGCCTGATGGGACTACCGCGCACCCGGGCGGCGGAACTGGCCCGCGCCGGGTTAGTGCAGGCTGGCGGGATCAAGGTGGCGAAATCGGCCCGGCTGGAGGAAGGTCAAACTCTACGGGTCGAGGTGCCGGAGCCGGCTGACCAGCCCGAACCAGTGGTCGAGCTGCCGGTGACCTATGAGGACTCGGACCTAATAGTGATCAATAAACCGGCCGGCGTGGCCGCTCACGCTGGGCCGGGTTGGTCTGGCCCCACGGTGCTCGGCTCGCTACTAGCGGTGGGGGTGGCCCTGGCGACCGGCGGCCCTCCGGAACGGCGGGGAATTGTCCAGCGCCTGGACGTGGGAACCTCAGGGCTGATGATGGTGGCGAAGTCGGAACGGGCCTACTCCGTCCTCAAGCAGATGTTCCGCGACCGGGCAGTCGACAAGACCTATCACGCGTTGGTCCAGGGACTGCCAGACCCTTTGGAGGGCACCATCGACGCGCCGATTGGCCGTGTGCCGGGGGCGTTCAAGTTCGCGGTCCTGTCTAACGGCAAGTCCTCAATCACTCATTACGGGTTGATTGAAGCCTTCGCTGGTGCCTCGCTGCTGCGAGTAGATCTGGAAACTGGTCGGACTCACCAAATTCGGGTGCATCTGGCCGCCGTCGGTCATCCGCTGGTTGGCGATCCGTTCTACGGCGGTGATCCGAAGCTGGCAGTCCGCTTGGGCCTGGAGCGCCAATGGCTGCACGCTACCGCTCTGGGGTTTGACCACCCCGTGACTGGCCAGCCAGTGCGGTGCGAGGCCCCATATTCGGCGGATCTAGCAGCGGCGCTGGCCACTCTGCGCGAGTCGTGAACCGGCCGGCCATCACGGAGAACTAGACTCTAACCCCATGCCGTCGCACTCAGGTAACCAATTTGTTCACCTGCACGTGCATACCGAATTCTCGATGCTTGACGGCGCGGCGCGGATCGGCGACCTGCTTAAACGTTGTGAGGAACTGGGGCAGACGGCGCTGGCTACCACGGACCATGGCTTCCTCTTTGGAGCCCACAGCTTCTGGAAGCGGGCCAAGCAGACAAGTATCAAGCCGATCATCGGCTTGGAGGCTTACTTGACGCCGGGGCTGGCCCGGCAGGACCGGCGGCGAGTCTCTTGGGGTTCGCCAGAGCAGAAGGAAGATGACGTCTCCGCCGGTGGTGCGTATACGCACATAACGTTGCTGGCCAAAGACACCCCTGGCATGCACAATCTGTTCCGTCTGGGTTCGTTGGCCTCCCTGGAGGGACAGTTCTACAAGCCCCGGATGGACCGGGAACTGCTGCAGCGATACGCCAAGGGCCTGATCGCGACCACCGGTTGCCCCTCAGGCGAGGTCCAGACGCGGCTGCGCCTAGGCCAGTATGACGAAGCTTTGAGGGCCGCGGGCGAATTCCAGGAGATCTTTGGGCGGGAGAACTACTACGTCGAGTTGATGGATCATGGCTTGTCAATCGAACGCCGGGTCTTCACGGACCTGCTGCGGCTGGCCAAGGAGATTGGCGCTCCGCTGGTGGCCACCAACGATCTGCACTACACCGCGCCTGAGGACGCCCACTCCCATTCGGCGTTGTTGTGCGTCCAGTCTGGCCGGACCATGGATGACCCAACTCGCTTCAAGTTTGATGGCGACGGTTATTACCTCAAGTCGGCGGAAGAAATGCGGGAGATTTGGCGTGAATTGCCAGAGGCCTGCGACAACACTTTGGCCATCGCGGAGCGCTGCGAAGTTGAATTCGTCTCACAACTGGGCCGCTACATGCCCAAATTCTCGGTGCCGGAGGGTGAAGATGAGGTCTCTTGGTTCATCAAAGAGGTTCAGACCGGGTTGCGGCGGCGTTTTGGCGGCGAAGTACCAGCGGAGGCACTCGACCGGGCGGCCTATGAAGAAGACATCATCGCCAGCAAAGGCTACGCCGGCTACTACCTGTGTGTAGCGGACTTCGTAAACTGGGCCAAGTCCCAAGGGATCCGGGTTGGTCCGGGCAGGGGTTCGGGCGCCGGCTCAATAGCGGCTTATGCGATGGGTATTACGGATCTTGATCCGATCCGCAACGGCTTGATGTTTGAGCGATTCCTGAACCCGGAACGGGCGTCGCTACCGGATTTCGACATAGACTTTGATGAGCGCCGGCGCGGCGAGGTCATTAAGTACGTGACCGGTAAGTACGGCGCGGATCGCGTGGCCCAGATCGTCACGTATTCGACCATCAAGGCGAAAGCGGCGTTGAAGGACTCAACTAGAGTGATGGGGTATCCCTATCCGGTCGGTGAACGGCTGACCAAGGCTATGCCGCCGGCCGTGATGGGCAAAGAGATGGCCTTGTCCGGCATCTTTGACCCCAAGAACAAGCGTTACCGCGAAGCGGAGGAGTTCCGGGCCCTGGTGACGGAGGACGCTGACGCCGCCAAGATCATCGAGACGGCTCGCGGGTTGGAGGGCCTGACCAGGCAATGGGGTGTTCACGCAGCCGGTGTGATCATGTCATCCGCACCGCTGATGGACGTGATCCCAATCATGAAGCGGGAACAAGACGGCTCCATCATCACTCAGTTCTCCTATCCCGCTTGCGAGGACTTGGGCCTGGTCAAGATGGACTTCTTGGGGCTGCGGAACCTAACCATCCTGGAAGACACTCTGACCAATATTCAGATCAACGGCAAGCCAGCGGTGGTCCTGGAGGAGCTGGGCCTAGATGACAAGCCCACTTACGAGCTGCTGTCTTCTGGCGACACCCTGGGGGTGTTCCAACTGGATGGCGGCGGTATGCAGTCGCTGTTGCGCCGGCTCGGACCGGACAACTTCGAGGACATCTCGGCTGTGCAGGCGCTCTACCGGCCCGGCCCAATGGGAGCCGATTCGCACACCAACTACGCTGACCGCAAGCAGGGCCGCCAGGCGATAACCCCAATCCACCCCGAGTTGGAAGAACCCCTTCAGGATCTGCTGGGTGGCACCTACGGGTTGATCGTCTATCAAGAACAGGTCATGGCGATCGCGCAGAGGCTGGCCGGCTACACATTGGGCCGGGCGGATTCACTCCGCCGGGTGATGGGCAAGAAGGACGCCAAGGCCCTGGCCCGCGAATACGAGCCATTTTCACAAGGAATGCGTGAACGTGGTTATTCAGATAACGCGGTCCAGACGCTATGGGAAATCCTGGTGCCGTTCGCGGATTATGCTTTCAACAAGTCGCACTCCGCGGCCTACGCCTTAGTATCGTATTGGACGGCGTATTTGAAATGCCACTATCCCACTGAGTTCATGGCAGCGCTGCTGACGTCCGTTGGGGATGACAAAGATAAGTCGGCCATCTATTTGGGCGAATGCCGCCGGATGGGTATCAAAGTACTGCCGCCGGATGTGAATTCGTCAGTGTCCTCTTTCGCTCCGGATGGCAATAACATACGCTTCGGACTAACGGCCATCCGCAACGTGGGCGAGGTCGTTGTGGAGGGGATTGTGCGTTCCCGGAAGGATGAAGGCGCGTACACGTCTTTTCCGGACTTCTTAGGCAAAGTGCCCATAGGAGTCTGCAACAAGCGAGTAATCGAGTCGCTGATCAAGGCCGGCGGCTTCGATTCGTTTGGGCGGAGCCGGCGGGCTTTCCTGTCCATCTATGAGGAGGCCGTCGAATCGTTCCTGGCGGTCAAACGCAGCGAGGCGATTGGGCAGTTTGATCTGTTTGGAAGTGCGCCCGAGGATGTCGGGAGGGTGATGCTGGAGGTCCCGGATCTGCCGGAATGGTCCAAGACGGTGAAGCTGGCCTTCGAACGCGAGATGTTGGGCCTGTACGTGTCTGATCATCCCCTGTCGGGGCTAGATGAGGGACTGGCGGAGGCGGCATCGCACAACACGGCGGATCTGGCGGATCCGGAACGTCACCGCGACGGCGAACCGGTGCGGGTGGCCGGGTTACTGACGGGGCTGGAACGCAAAGTGACGAAGGCGGGCGCGCTGTGGGCGCAAGCCACGCTGGAAGATTTGCGCGGTTCGATCGACGTGAAATTCTTCCCCAAGACCTATTCGCGGTTCTCCGCCGAACTAGCCGAGGACATGGTGGTGTCGCTGGCCGGCCGCTTGTCGCGGCGGGATGATGAACTATCCCTGTTCGTTTCGGAGCTTGAGGTCCTCAAGCTTACCGCTGGGGACGGGACCGTGGCGCCGCTGGAGATTATTCTGCCCGCCCACCGCGCCACGGAAGCGATCGTGTCTAAGCTTCAGGCCGTGCTGCGCTCACATCCTGGCCCAGCGGATGTCTATTTGCGGTTGACCAAACCGACTGGCGGTCAGACCGTGGTGCGGCTCGACAACGCTCTGAAGGTGGCCAAGAGTGATCCGCTCTACGCTGACTTGAAAGCTGCGCTGGGAGCCCAATGCGTGGGCTGAGCCCTGGCCCGGGGGAGGCCGGCCTGGGCTCTGGCGGTTATCCGCCACCGGACGGTGGAGCGCCTTGGGGCGCCGGGCCGGATGCGTTTGGCTCGGCCTTTGGCGGTTACCCACCGCCGGCTGAGGATCCCTGGAGCGTGGCGCCTTGGCAGCCGCCTCGCGGCCGGCCGGTGCGGACGCGTTCCGCGTTGGCGGACGCGGGTTGGGGTCTGGGCGCCCAGGGACTGGTCGGGGCGGTGCTGGGCCTGGTTTGGTTGGCCATTTCTCCGCGTCCGCCGGCCCAGTGGGGCGGAGGATTCTGGTACGCCGAATCGGCCGCTGGATTCAACGCTGTCCAAGACATGTCTTTCGCAGCGGTAACGGTGCTACCCGCGCTAATGGTTGGGCTAATGCTGGTCTGGTGGGCGGGACGTCCCCATCCGATTCGCCGCGCCGCTTGCTGGCTGGGTGGTTCATTTCTGGGCGCCGGTGCGTGCTGGCTGTCTGGGACCGCTTTGGGGGGCGGGCTGACTGTCCCGCCAGCGGAGTTAGGGGTGGCCGTGGAATCTGCCCCTCTGGCGCTGACCGCCTGGGGGCTGCTTTTCTTGTGGCCGTTCGCGGCATCCGCAGTGTTGGGGCTGTCTTTGGCGGCACGCGCCGCCTTTGGTCGCACCTGGTGAGTAATGGCGGGCGCTGGCCGCTCAGCGAATAGACTTGGTTTCCGTGTTGCGGATCATCGACTTGCGGGGGCCTAAGGCCTTGACGGCTGAGCGGATTGAGGCGTCACTGCCCCGAGCCGAGGTGGATGTCGATGCCGCGATTCGGGAAGTCCGGCCCTTGCTGGAGGACATCGCCGGGCGGGGTTTAGCGGCCCTGGAGGAGCAAGCGATCCGGTTCGATGGCGTCGCGCCGCCTCAGCTGCGGGTTCCGGAAAGCGAGCTGGCCAGTGCGCTGGCCGGCCTCGATCCGGCTGTACGCGAGGCCATGGAAGTGGCCATTGAACGGACCAGGCGGGTCCATGCCGCCCAGGTGCCGCCAGATGGAAGCGTTGAGGTAGCTCCCGGTGCCATCATTTCCCAGCGCTGGATTCCGGTTCGGCGAGTTGGCCTGTACGCACCTGGTGGCCTGGCCGTGTACCCAAGTTCCGTGATCATGAACGTTGTTCCTGCCCAAGAGGCGGGAGTGGGGGAGTTGGCGTTGGCATCCCCGCCGCGGAAGGACTTTGGCGGATGGCCACATCCAGCCATTCTGGCCGCCTGCGCCTTGTTGGGGGTTGAGGAAGTGTACGCCGCCGGCGGAGTCAGTGCGATCGGGTTGTTCGCCTTCGGCGTCCCGGGCGCCGTCAGAAAGGTGGATGTGATCACTGGGCCCGGCAATATCTATGTGGCGGCGGCCAAACGCTTGGTCCTGGGCAAAGCCGGGATTGACGCGGAGGCAGGTCCCACGGAGATCGCGGTGGTCGCGGACCGGTCCGCCAACCCGGAGTTCGTGGCCGCGGATCTGGTTAGCCAGGCTGAACACGACCCGCTAGCGGCATCCGTTCTGATCACCGATTCACCGGAACTGGCTGCCTTGGTGGACGCGGCGACGGTGCGCCGCGCCCAAGCGGCGAGACACTCCGAACGGATCTGCCAGGCGCTGACTGGCCGGCAAAGCGGGATTGTCTTGGTTGAAGACTTGGACCAGGCGATTAACGTGGCCAATGTCTACGCCGCTGAGCACCTGGAGTTGCAGGTCGCGGATCCGGCCGCAGCGGCGGAATTGATCGACTCGGCGGGGGCGATCTTTGTGGGTCCGCACAGTCCGGTGCCGTTGGGGGATTACCTAGCGGGGTCTAATCATGTCCTGCCGACTGGCGGGACGGCCCGTTTCGCCTCAGCCCTGTCGGTCACTTCCTTCCTCAAGTCTGTCCAGCAGATTGAGTACAGTGCGGAAGCGTTGGCTGGGGTCGCGCCGCTGATCGAAGCCTTTTCTCAGGCGGAGGACTTACCGGCCCACGGTCAATCCGTGGCCGCGCGCCAAGGGGGCTCATGGGCGGGGCCGGGGGGCCGGCCCGCTGCCGGCGCGGGGGCGGTCAGCTAATGGCCAGGTTGCCAGTTCGCGAAGAAATCGCCGCCGCAGCGCCTTATGGCGCCCCCCATCCGCCGGTCCCGGTCCGGCTGAACGTCAACGAGAACCCTTATTCGCCGCCGCCGGAGGTGGTGGAAAGCATTGTCCGGCGGGTGCGGGCGGCTGGCGTTGGGGTCAATCGCTATCCCGACCGGGACTTCGCAGAATTGCGCTCAGCCCTTGCGGACTACCTGATCAGAGAGTCAGGCGTGGCGCACATTACGCCAGAAATGATTTGGGCCGCCAACGGCTCAAACGAGATCATGTTGCACCTCCTCCAGGCCTTTGGCGGCCCCGAGCGGGCCCTCGTCACCTTCGAACCGACCTATTCGATGTACCGAGAAATCGCCCGGGGGACCTTTACAGACTGGAAGCCGGGCAAGCTGGAAGCTGATTTCACTTTGGACCTGGGGCACGGCATCGGGCATATTGACCGGGCTGATCCGCGCATAGTGGTCCTGGCCAGCCCAAATAGCCCGACTGGGACGGCGTTACCGTTCGCTACCATCGAGGCGATCGTGCGGCACGTGGAAGGGCGAGCGATAGTCGTGGTGGATGAGGCCTACGCCGAATTCCGGCGCGTTGGGACGGCCAGCGCCGTCGAACTGCTGGAAAAGTACCCGCATGTGGCGGTCAGCCGGACCATGTCGAAGGCGTTCGCGGCGGCCGGTGTGAGGCTCGGATACTTGGCCGGTGACCCGGAACTGATCGGCTACCTGAGGACCGTACGCTTGCCGTACCACCTTTCAGCCATCACCCAGGCCACAGCCTTGGCGGCGTTGGACCATGCAGGCCTGATGCTGGCCGCGGTGACCGAATTGCGCGAGCGCCGCGACCGGTTGGCGGGCGCGCTGGCGGCGATGGGATTCGAGGTGGCGGATTCGGACGCCAACTTTGTCTTCTTTGGGCGGCTGGCGGACCGACATGACGTTTGGGAACAACTGTTGGCCCGCGGGGTCATTGTCCGGGAAGTCGGACCGGATGGGTGGCTTAGGGTATCGGTAGGTACAGAATCCGAGACCTTGGCATTCTTGCGGGCTCTGGCCGAAATCCGGAAGGAGCTGGAATGAGTCGTAAAGCCACAATCAAACGCCAAACAAGCGAATCGTCGGTCCAGGTGACCCTGGATCTGGATGGCTCCGGCCAGTCGCGGATTTCAACCGGCGTAGGGTTCTACGACCACATGCTGACCGCGCTGTCCCGGCACTCGTTGATCGACCTGATCGTCACCGCCACGGGCGACTTGGAAGTCGATGCCCACCACACTGTCGAAGACACGGCGATAGTGATTGGCCAAGCGATCAAACAGGCTTTGGGCGACAAAGCTGGAATCGCCCGTTATGGCGAGGCGACGGTGCCACTTGATGAAGCCTTGGCTCAGGCCGTGGTCGACATCAGCGGGCGGCCGTACTTTGTCGCTTCCGGCGAACCCGACGCGCTGGCGTTCGCGCTGATAGGCGGGCATTTCACCGGCGCCCTGGCGGGCCACGTCTTCGAATCGCTGGCGATTAACGCTGGACTGACGCTGCACATGCGCGTCTTGGCTGGACGCGATCCTCACCACATTGTGGAGGCCCAGTTCAAGGCCTTGGCGCGGGCCCTGCGAGCCGCCGTTGAGCTTGATCCACGGGTCAAGGACGTGCCGTCAACGAAGGGCCTGCTGTGACCACTTTCCCCAACGGCGATTGGGACGACGCGCTGGCGGACCTGCTGGCCAGCGCTTCCGGGCAGGCCCTGGACGATGCCGCCGGTTCGCCTACCAGCGCCGGTGCCGTTGGCGGGACGGACACCCAGCCGCGAGAGACTCCTGAATCACCTCCTGGGCAGGAATTCGCCTTTGAAGTGCCGCCTCTCCCATGGGGAGACAACGCCCCGGATGTGGCCGTATTGCTGCTCGGTGTCGCCGACAAATGGCTGCTGGCAGCCATCCTGAAAGGCCCCCAGATCGCCGCCCGGGCGCTGACCGCGGAGGGGTTGGGTGTGGCGGTCTTGGATGATCCGGCGGAAGAGGCAGCTTTGGAAGCCGCCCGGACGGCATCGGACACGCTGCGGGGACAGCAAATCCTGTTGTTGCGCCGGGGCGAATCAACCGACCTGGCGGCGGGCGACATCCAGGCCTATCTGTACACAGATGGCGATGGGCCGCAGAAGGTGTCGCCGGGACTGGTGCTCGCCCAATCGCCGCAAGTGCTTGAGGACCTCCTGATTGACCCGCAGGCGGCCGCGCCGGCTTTGGCTGGGGCCGTGGACGTGAGCGGCCTTTCAGCCGCCGAGGCGATCGCGATTATTGGTCGGTCGGTCAGCGCGGCGCGTAAGGCCAAGCGGGCCCGGCGTCCGCGACACACTAGCGGCCACGAAGGCCGGAGTCTTGGGGTCCCGCTGGACCCCGACCCGGAGGCGACCCCAGACGCCGGTCCGGACGAGGCGCCACGCGAGCCAGGCGGACCGGACGGGACTGAATCTCCGGACCAAACAGGACCGGCCAGATGAAGGTCGTAGTCCTGGACTACGGATTCGGCAATGTTCGCAGCGCCATGCGCGCGTTGATCCGGGCCGGTGCCAACGCCGAGTTGACCGCTGATCCCCGAGCCGTGCGAGAGGCGGATGGCCTGGTGGTACCGGGGGTGGGCGCCTTCGCAGCCGTCATGGATGGTTTACGGCGGGTGCGAGGACCGCAACTGATTGAGCGGCGGCTGGCCGGCGGGCGGGGCGTGCTCGGCATCTGCGTGGGCCTGCAAGTCATGTTTGAACGCGGCGAGGAACACGGTAACCCTGCGGAAGGCCTGGGCCAGTGGCCGGGCGCAGTCACCCGCTTGCGGGCCCCGGTGGTGCCACACATGGGCTGGTCGCCAGTTTCCGCGCCGGTCGGCACGACACTGTTCAAGGGCGTCGAGGACGAGCGGTTCTATTTTGTTCACTCCTATGCCGCCCAGGAGTTTCCGTTGGCGCCGGCCAGCGCCGGAGCGGCGTTGGGGCCGCTGGCCCCACCCCTGGTAACCTGGGGGGAACACGGTGGTCGGTTTGTGGCCGCCGTTGAGAATGGCCCGCTTTGTGCGACCCAATTTCACCCCGAGAAGTCCGGTGATGCCGGCGCCCGTCTACTTGAGAACTGGATTAGGACCCTATGACCGCTCCCCTTGAGCTACTGCCCGCTGTTGACGTCGCTTCCGGACAGGCTGTGCGCCTGGTCCAGGGAGAGGCCGGCAGTGAGACCTTCTACGGTGATCCGCTGGCCGCCGCCATGGACTGGCAACGCGGCGGTGCCTCATGGGTGCATCTGGTCGATCTGGATGCGGCCTTTGGACGTGGCTCCAACGCCTGCCTGCTTGACGGCGTGGTCGCCGCTCTGGACATCAAAGTTGAGCTATCCGGGGGCATTCGTGACTCGCAGTCACTGCGGCGCTCGCTAGAAACCGGAGCCCAACGGGTCAACATTGGCACCGCCGCTTTGGAGGACCCCGAATGGACTCGGCAGATTCTGGCCGAATACGGTGACCGCGTGGCCATTGGCCTGGATGTGCGCGGTGAAACCCTGGCCGCCCGCGGCTGGACCGAAGATGGCGGCAACCTCTGGGAAGTGCTGGAACGCCTGAACGCTGATGGTTGCCGGCGTTATGTTGTTACTGATGTGACCAAGGACGGCACTCTGCGCGGTCCTAACCTGGAACTGTTGCGGGCTGTTTGCGAGCACACGGACGCTGCGGTGGTGGCCTCGGGAGGGGTTTCGTCGCTTGATGACCTGGCTGCCTTGCGCCAATTGGTGCCTTTGGGAGTCGAGGGCGCGATAGTCGGCAAGGCCCTGTACGCCGGGGCGTTCGCGCTGACGGATGCCCTTCAGGTGGCGCAGGGCGAATAACACCAACGGCTTGGCGGGCCGCGATCGCAGGTGCCTGCCGCCCGAACGGGGTGAACGGGACTCCCGCCAGACTCTGCTATCGTTTTGCGCGGAGGCTCCTAAGGTCCATTGGAGGATCTTTAAGGCCCTTTCCCGTACCGGCTGTCTTTTCTGTATTAACGGTAGGGGGGGCATCCCGGCAGTCTCTGGTGTGACTCAAGAAGGAGACTCAAGATCGTGAGTCAAAACAACTACGCGCTGTGGCGGCCGAAGAGCCCGGAGCAGCGTCATGGCAAGATCAAACGGGCGTTGTCTGCCGGCGTGATCGCCATCGCGCTGGTAGCCGGAGGTTCCGTGGCCAGCTATGCCGATTCGATCAGCCCTTCGAAGGGAGCTTCGACCGCGATTTTCACCCGGTACAACGCCAAGAAGCAACAAGAGGCCCAGGCGAAGTTTGACTACGTCAACGTGATTCGCCAAGCGACTGCGAAGACGGGCTACTACTCGGTGGCCAGGGGTTGGATTCGTGACCGCATGCCGAAAGATTCGCAGAAAGCGTATGCCTGGCAAACCGCGGAACGTGAGCAGATGACGACTAACTTCGGCGCCGGGGGCTATAAGGTCGACGTGGCGAAATGGAAGAGTGGCGGCACCCAAGAGGCCAACACGCGAACTGCGTTGGACAAAGAAGTGTCGGTTTCGGCGAACGTCTATCACTTCAAGGATCTCCCGGGAGGGCTGACCGGGCGTTGGAGGAGCAAGTTCGCGGTCTGTGTCGACGTGAAGTGGGCTCCTGACGCGTGCGCCAGCCCTTCGCCCATCGTCTTCACGGGCCTTTGGCGGACGATGTAATTGCGGCCGGAAACTGCGCTATCCCCAACTCCGCCCGTAGTCGAGGCCGACGCGATCTGTTTCGACTACGGGCGGCGACGGGCACTCACCGAGGTGTCTTTCGCGCTGACGAGCGGCCTGTGTGCACTCCTTGGGCCCAATGGTGCCGGGAAGAGCACCTTAATCAGCGTCCTGTCTGGTCTTGTCAAGCCCAGTTCAGGTCGGCTACTTGTAGATGGCACCAGTCTGGATTCAGCCCGTGGCAGATCATTGTGGCGAGCACGGATCGGATTCTTACCGCAGAATCCGCACTGGTCGGCGCCCATGACTAGTCGCGCCTTTCTGGAGTATTTCGGTCAGCTAAGAGGGCTGGCCAGGCCAGCGGCGCGTTCACGCGCTGAAGAATGCCTGGCCCTGGTCGGGTTGGATGACTGCGCCGGCCGGTCGTTGGATCAACTGTCTGGGGGCGAGGTGCGGCGGCTTTTCATTGCACAGAGCTTGGTGCATGATCCTCAATTGCTGGTTCTTGACGAACCCACCGCTGGCCTTGATCCTTTGGCACGCATTGAACTGCGCGAGTTGATCGACAATATGCGTGACGGTCGGATCATAGTCATGGCCACACATCTGCTGGAGGATGTGATACATCTTGCTGCGATGGTCAAGGTCCTTGATCAGGGACGGCTGGTGTGGCAGGGGTCTGCGGCCGAACTCGGCGCGATCACGAGTCAAGCTGGCCAAGGTTCGTCGCGGCTCGGCTCTCCGGAAGAGCTCGGCTTCGCCGAATTGTTCGCTGACCACCGGGCGGAAAACGGATGAGCGCCGCTAACTGGGCCCGGTGGGCGCCGGCGCCGGTCGGCATTGGGCTGGGAGCGTTCGCCCTGATTGACGGCGGAGAGCCCGTCTGGTGGAGCGCGGCGAACGCGCTGAACGCCGTCACTGGTATCTCGATCGTTTACGGCCCCATTCTGACTGGTCTTTGCGCTGGTCTCTCGGTCTCGACAGTTCGATCAGGTGCGGTGGTCTTGGTACTGGTGCTTCCCGGGCGCGGAGCTGCGAGATGGCTGGGCCGGGAAATCCTGGGTTCGTGCGGACCGGCGCTAGCGGGCTTTGGGGTTGTCGCCGCTGCCGCACTGGCGGTGGCCGGATGGCACGGTTCGTGGCCGGGAATTGCCCCTTGGGGGCCGTTCCTCCTCGCCGCTCTGACGATTGTCGCTGCTTGTGCCGTTGGCTGGGCGCTTGGCCTGGTGGCCCCGAGTTGGTTCGCCCCGCCACTGGCGGCGGTAGCGTTCTATGTGTTGCCGGCTTTCGACATTGGCGGTTGCCGGACGCTGATCGAGTTCGCGGGTAGCACCCTGACCAATAACGCGCTGTACGGGCTCAAGCCCACGGCGTTCTGGGCCTTCTGCGCACTGTATGTCGCCTTCCCCTTAGCCTTGGTCTTGGCGGCATTGTTCCGGTTTGGCCGAGACGGGCGGCAGGCAGTTCTGGCGGGCGTAGCGTTGGCCCTCGCCGGGGCGGTGGCCTACACGATCATCGCTCCCGGCCAGGGTGAGATCTTGCGGGCAGTGTCACGCGACGGCTGGTTCTGCGCGCCGGTGGGCGGGTCTGGTTCCACGGTCTGCTTGCCGCCTGAGCAGCGCCGCCGGGTAGGGGAGTTCGCTGAAGAACTGAGCGAGCTTGACGAGCGACTGTTGGCCGTGGCACCCCAAAGCGGAGGGTGGCGGTACGAACCGCGAGTTGGCTTCCCGGAAGAAGGAGACGGACCAGTCATCGAGGTGGGCCTACCGGAGGGACCAGAGCCACCGCTGCGCGGTGACCTAGCCGAATTGGCTTCTTGGTCACTTGTTTGGTGCGGGCCGGACATCGAGTTGGCCCCTGAAACCGAGGAATCCCTAAGGCCGCTTCGGGCCACGGTCATGCTGTGGCTTGATCCGGGCACTTCCGAACAGTATTTGTCCTTCACCGGCGAGTATCCCGCCGCGGCCCCGACCCTGGATTCGGCCCGGGAGGCGCTGGAGACGGCAAAGTCGATATGCGGCAGTTGACCCATCTGCCGTGGATCAGCCGGTTTCCAGCGACCAGGGGGCAAGGCCGCGCGTTGCTTGGAGTCTTGATCGGCTTCGTCGCCGTCCTGGTGTGTCCAGCGGGCCTGGAAGACGCCCCGCTCAGAGATGGTGTTTCGGTCTTGGTGATCCAACTGTGTCCGCTACTGGGGCCGGCCCTGGCCACGTCCTGCTTCGCGTCGCCGGGCCGCCGGCTGGAGCGCCTGGTCGCGGCCCGCCGTGGGCCCAATCCGGTCGCGCTGCGGCGCGCCATGTGGGGTGCTTCGCTCTCCGTGGGCCTGGTCGCCGGGCCGGTCGCGGCGGGGTTGCTGCGGAACTTTCCCCTAGACCTGACCGCCGCTTTGGGCCGCAACGCTGTGTTCGGCATCGGCCTGGCCCTACTCAGCGCGGCACTGCTGGCACCCGCGGGCTCCTGGTGTCCAGTGGTCGCGACCGGTCTTGTTACTTGGGTGTTTGGCGGCCAGGATTCGTTCGGTTCGGTGGTTAGTTGGGCGTTCCTCTTGAAACCTTGGGAAGACTGGCCCTGGACCGTCGTCGCCGCGCTTATCCTCCTGGTTGGCTTGACTGTTTATGTCTTGTTTGACGGCCGCGAGGCATAAGCCTTGGTTCGCGCTCTGGATTGATCGCGGTTCGCCGGCCGGCTCGTGGCTGACCCTTGCCGGTGCCGTGCCTGCTGCGGGAACGGGGCGCCCTGTACGTCGCGCCGCAGCTGGTATAGTGGCCGGGACCGACCGCCGTTCTGGATGCCAGGGAGGCGGGGCGTAAGCGGAGGCCAATGGTCTTCCACCCGAACACCCACTGGGACTCGATCAGGTAGGACTGTCCCGGAATGGTCCGCGGTAGCGGCGAGGGAGTTGGGTTGGCTGGGGTTTTGACCTCCGCGCGCGCCACCAGACTACGCGCTATAAGGAGCGAATCATCAGCGAACCTCGAATCAACGACCGCATCAGGGTGCCTGAGGTGCGCCTGGTTGGCCCCGGCGGCGAGCAAGTTGGGATTGTCAAACTGGATGTGGCGTTGCGTTTGGCGGCTGAAGCGGACCTTGACTTGGTTGAGGTGGCCGCGGAGGCCCACCCGCCGGTCGCCAAGTTGATGGATTACGGCAAGTACAAGTACGAATCGGCCCAGAAGGCCCGCGACGCGCGGCGTAACCAGGCCAACACCGTGCTCAAGGAGATTCGTTTTCGGTTGAAGATCGACCCGCATGATTACGGCACCAAGAAGGGCCATGTGGAGCGGTTCCTGGGACAGGGTGACAAAGTCAAAGTGATGATCATGTTCCGGGGTCGCGAGCAGTCGCGCCCGGAGATGGGTATGCGGTTGCTCCACAAGCTGGCCGAAGAAGTGGCCGAGTTAGGGACCGTTGAATCCGCGCCGCGCCAGGATGGGCGCAACATGGTGATGGTGCTGGCGCCAGTCAAGAAGAAGGCCGCTCGCGCTCCAGGCCGCAAGCGCCAGCGTGACGGCGGCTCTGGGTCGCACCACGAGCACCACGAACGCCAAGAGGCGGAGGGTTTTTCTGCCGATGCCGTCGGGGCACCTCCAGCTCCCCGCACCGAAGATTTGACGCCGTCAGCGCCCGTCGAGCCGGAGGAACTGGCTCCGGCGCAGGCAGCCGCGCCGGAGACCCAGGCCGCGTCGGCAGAAGTAAGCACGGTAGCGGAGACGGCTGAGACAGAAGCTGTGGCCGCGGTGGAAGCGGAAGAAGTAGCTGAGACAGCGGAGACAGAAGCTGCGACTACGCCGTCCACGCCGCCAGCGGAGTCCAAGTCTGCGGCGGCTCCAACTGCTGCGGCGAAGCCTGCCGCAACGCCCAAACCGGCCGCAGTGCCTAGGCCCGCCGCGGCGCCCAAGCCGGCTGCCGTGGCCAAACCGGCTGCCGTGGCCAAACCGGCGGCAGCGCCCAAGCCCACTGCGCCGGCGCCTAAGCCGGGCGGCGCCGCCAAGCCGTCCCCGCCGCCCAAGTCAAGAACTCAGCCCGCCAAGCCGAGGACGGCTAAACCGCGTTCTGCCCCCGCCGGCCGGACGCGATCAACAGAAGAACCGACTAAGGAAAGCTAATACCATGCCGAAGAATAAGACGCACTCCGGTGCTAAGAAGCGTTTCCGGGTTACCGGAACGGGCAAGATCATGCATGAACAGCCGGGCATGCGGCACAACTTCGAATCGAAATCATCGCACCGCACGCGGCGACTGTCCCAGGACAAGGTTTTGGCCAAGGCCGACCGCCGGGGCGTCAAGCGCCTGCTGGGCCGCTGAGCTAGTTGAGGGTAGAGGAGTCAGACAATGGCAAGAGTCAAGAGGTCAATCAACGCGCGCAAGAAGCGGCGCTCCGTACTCGAGAAGGCTTCGGGCTACCGTGGACAGCGCTCGCGTTTGTACCGCAAGGCCAAGGAGCAAGTCCAGCATTCCGGCAATTACGCTTACCGCGACCGGAAGGCCCGCAAAGGCGATTTCCGGCGTCTGTGGATTCAGCGGATCAACGCTGCGGCCCGGGCGAATGGCATGACTTACAACCGGTTCATCCAAGGTTTGCACCTGGCTGAGATTGAGGTTGACCGTCGGATGCTGGCGGAAATCGCTGTCACCGATCCGGCGGCCTTCACGCAACTGGTGGCTGAGGCGAAGAAAGCCTTGCCAGCCGACGTCAACGCACCAGTCGTCGCCTAGATCGCGCTGGCTACCGATTCGGGTCTGGGCTGGATGTGTTGACTAATCCGGCCTCGGACCGGGTCAAGCGAATTAGGCGCTTGGCCCGGCGTCCAGGCCGCGATGACACTGGTGAACTTCTGGTCGAGGGCCCCCAGGCTTGCCGTGAAGCAGCCCTGGCCGGGTTGGTGCGGGATCTTTACGCGACGCCTCGGTCACTGGCCTTATACCCTGAGGTCGGCGCTGCCGTGCTGGCCTCAGCTGGACGGTCGCATGAGGCCTCCCCAGATTTTGTGCGGGCGGTTTCCTTAGCTTCTCAGGGCATGGTAGCTGAGGTGCGCGATCCCTGGGCGGGGTGGACCGTCGCGGACGGGTTGGCGGCTTGCCGGCCGGCGGCCGGCTCGCCGGTTGGGCTTGTCGCCGTATTCGAACAGGTCAGGGATCCCGGTAACGCCGGTACCGTCATCAGGGCCGCCGATGCCGCCGGGGCAGATCTTGTCATATTCGCGGATCAGTCGGCTGATCCGACCGCGCCAAAAGTGATCCGGGCCTCGGCTGGCTCGTATTTCCACGTGCCTGTCGTGCGGGCAGGACCGGTGGCAGGATTGCTGGCGCAATTGCGGGCGTCCGGGCTGCGGGTGGTGGCGGCGGACGCCTCCGGATCTGTGGTCTTGGGCTCGGCCAGGCTCAGCCAACCGACCGCTTGGTTGTTTGGCAACGAGGCCCGCGGTTTGACTGCGGGGGCGCGGACTGGCTCGGACGCGGTGGTGCGGATACCGATTTACGGGCAAGCCGAATCGCTCAATTTGGCCATGGCCGCGACTTTGTGCTTGTACGCCTCAGCGTCGCAGCGGCGGCTGAGCCCCAGCCGGGAGCGCTCCCGGTGAAGCGGTCATCCAAAGACATCTTCAAGGGCGCCCCAAGAGCGCGGACGGTCATCCTGACAGCGGTGATCGCGGTGTTGTTGGGCGCCGGCGGAGCCGTTGGCACGTGGGCACAGGCGACCGCCAAGGCTGTGGCCGCTGACTTTGGCGAGCTGGAACCCACGGATGGGCTATATGTGATCACGCCGGGCCAGTTGATCACTGTGGGCTGGTCTTCGCAGCCGGCCGGCCTATTCATGGACAAGGTCACGCTGGAGTCGGGTGAGCCCGCGGTGATACGTGTCTTGGGCGATGGCAACCAGTTCACTGTTGAGGGCGTGGCGCCGGGAGAAGCGACCATCACACTTAGTTCCGCGCGCCGCCGAGCCGTCCAGGAGTACTCGTTCGTTGTCTCAGTGCTTCCGTCTGGCCTGACCGGCCTGCCAGCGGATCTGGTACTGAACGTTGACGAAACCAGCCAGTTGGAGCCAGTGATTGAGCCGGCGGAATCCGCCTATCCGGTCGTGTTCGCGTCAGACAACGATTCGGTGGTCACCGTAGACCGGTGGGGTGAGGTGAAAGCGACCGGTGCCGGCGATGCGACTATAACCGCTGCCTGCGGCCCCATCGCGGAGCAGATCGCGGTCACTGTACGGCCCAGGGTTGAGTCAGTGGTCTTGCCGGAAGCCTCGGCAGCGCTGGTGCCGGGTCAGACCTATCAGCTCAAGCCGGTGATTGAGCCGGCCGATGCCGGTGATCAAAGCCTGACGTACTCTTCGAGTAATCCGGCGGGGGCAACGGTTGACGGCAATGGTTTGGTCACAGCCCGGTGGGATGCCCGCTTATCGAATGATGCCACCATCACTGTGAAGTCTGCGGATGGACCCTCGGCGGAGTTCTCCGTCCAATGGTCCAATCCCTATGTGCCCGGACCGGGGAAACAAAGCACTAAGATTCCGGGCACGCCCTTCCTTGTCACGCCAATGGTCTTCGGCTCGCCGGTGCCAGATTGCGTAGGTCTGACTGTTGGCTACTCCCTGGTCGAGGCGAGTTCGGACGCCGTTTTCGATGAACTCATGAAGGGAAGCTTTGACTTGTGGGTAGCTAGCGGTTCAGCGAACTGGGCAAAGGTCGGTACGTTCAAGATGGATGGATCTGAATCGACGACAATTCCGGCCGCTTTCTCCGCCCGGCGGGTCTCTCAGTTCGCCGTTGTGCCATCCAATTCACCGGCCGAACAGGGTGCCAACTGGAACTCCACCTTCACGATCAGTGACGTGCTGTTCGCCGGCCAAGAGCTGGCCGCGGACACCTGAGGCAGGCGCCAGCGATCAGTGCCGTTGCCGTTGAACACGCGCCAGGGATTCCAGTTTTCCCAGGACGAGGAGTACCTCGGCCCGCGCCGCCGCCAGGCGAAGGCCGGGAATACGCGAAGTAGTCATCATCATGTCGCCGTACACTCGATTCAGCGGAGAGTGCGTACAACGAAGTACTGGTAAAAGGGGCCGGGCTTGGGTAGTGGGCCAAGGCGCGGTGATTCACGGGATCATGTTCGTAAGAAGGGGGGCGTAATGGATGCAGAAGCGCTGCCTCGCGTGCAGGGACTTGTTGTGTTCTGCCGGTATTTGGGCTGTTCGTCTGACCAGTCGGTGGGTGAGTCGTCCGGATACGGATTTGGGATCGAACGGCGGGTGCGGTTGGGGGAATCATCGAGGACGGTCAGACATTGGAAGCGCGGCGGCACACGGTTGAGAAGCTGCGGAAGCTTGGCGTGTTCACAACTGCTGAGAGGCTCGCCAACGTGCCAGTTGAGGTCGTGTTGCCACCCGAAGCAAATCCCGACGCGCCCGCCCGCGATTCTAGTTCTCCCAAGACGAGTCGACCCATTCGTTGAGCTTTGGGGCGCTCCAGATCTCGGCATCCGCTGTGACCAGTCCGCCAGCGATCACACCGACCACAGGAACCACCGGGCCAGCCGCCGCGCCAAAGTTGAAGGCTGTCACCACACCCGACATGGTGGCCGTCGCGAGGGCTTCGGCGCTGGTACCGGCCACAGTCCTCCCGGCCCCCTGCGACACGACGCCTTGATTAAACGATTCGCCGTCTTTCATATCCTCGGACACGCCCAGATCGGTGAACCCAGCTCCAACGATCACACCGGAGGCTTTGAGTTTCACGGCTTGGGAACCTAGGACGGTGGAACGCTGCGCGAGTGTCGCCAGCTCGGGCGTGTGGCTGCCGGCTGATTCCGCCAGGCCCTTTGCGACGTCCGCCAAGCGGTGGGACTTGTATTGGGTCTTGGCTGACAAGAGGGAGGCTGCCAGGCCGGAACTCCCGCCACCGACGGCGGCAAGGTCCTTAACCCCGAATTGCTCGATTTCCGCTGAAATGTCCTTGAGACGGTCGGTAGCCTGTCTCAGGTCTTCGAGGACTGTCGCGAAGCGCTTGACCATGTCGTCGAATCTCTGACTCAGTCTGGCCGCGTCCACTAGATCCCAATACCGCGAAGGTTCGGCGGAACTCAGGGCGTGATCCGGGTATTCGGCATCCGGCGGACCGGTTATGACATTACCGTCGACCTTCAGGCCAAGACCGGCTGCTTCATCCAAGAGTTTCTTGACCTGGGACTGTGCCTCTTCCAGAGCGGCCGCGTACTCGCGGATGCCAGCGCCCGCCATCTCCGCGGCCTCCATCATTCCGCCAGTGAGTTCTCGAATCTCACTCATCCGGGCGCTGAACGCCTCGGCGGCTTCACCCCTCCATCCGCCTGTGTCGATGCACCTGGTGGCCATCCTCTTGGCCGCCTCAAGCTCGGCGCCTAGGTTGTAGCGCAACCAGCTGGCGGAGGCGAAAAGGGCGTCCGGATCGCCTTCAATGCCCACGTCTATTGACATCATGATGGTTCCTCCCCCTGCTGGCTTGCCTAGCTATTCCGCAGAAACCCAGAAGAGGCTGGTGAATTGGGAGCTTAGCTGGTCCTCATGGGCGGATGCCTCTTCCTGGAAGGTATCCAATGATGCCGCCACCGCGTCTATCAGTTCCAGGAGGTTCGCGGTCGATTCGGACAAGAATAAGACTTGGCCGGCGGCCTCGACTGTTCCGGGGTCGCTAGAGGAAGGAATCCGAGGCATGGAATCCGCCATCGTGTCGACTTCCTGGGAACTCCTCCGAAGGTCCTTCAAGAGATCTTCGGTGCTGAAACGGTCTATGCCGAAGAAGCGGGGCGGTAACGCCGGGGTTCCAGGCCCCGGAGCGCTCTGAAGAGGGGGAGAAGCGGTACCGGCGGTGCCAGTCGGCGCCGGGGAAGCCCACCAAGACGGGTCATCCTCGCCGGGTGGCCGGAGGAGATTCCCAAGCAGCCAACCGTCCCCGTTGTCTGCCATGGCCGGATCGGCGGCGGGGCCGGAGTCGGCGGCATTCGACGCGCTCATGGCTGCTCCAGACCCCGCGCCTCGGGCGGGATTAATTGATCAACCAGGATCACGTCGAACGGACTGAGGTTGCGGATAGCTGGGATGCCCTCCCGTTTGACCAGAATCCATTCCGTGCCGGGGCCGGCGCCGTCCTGAAGGCGGTCTAAGGCGGTGTATGCCATCAGTGCGACCTGCCCAATCTCGGTGCGCTGCAGAGCGATCCGCCGTTCTTCCGCCCTGGCGTCCCACAGGCACGGCACATATACAACGGGCGGTAAATCAAAGTGCTCGGTCATCGGGCTTGAGTCCTTTGGTCCAAGGGTCCAGAACTGTGTTTGACCAAGCCTAGCAGCGTTAGCGGGCAGCCGAAGCTGGTTGGTGGCGCTAAGTGGGTGCGCGACGGGACCCGCCCTTAGTCCTGCGCTCCATTTCAGCGCCCTTGTCCGTGCGGGGACCGGCGCCGCCGTTCGCGCCCAGACGGCCATTGGAACAACATGATCAACCCGCCAAGTCCGGTGAGGCTGGCGCCCAGGGGCACAACTAGGCCCGCGACCAGCAATTGAACACCGCTCAGGACCACGATGCCGCCGGTCACCGCCTTGACAATACGTCCCGTTTGGCGGGCTTCGGTCCGGGCCATGGAGTCGCGTTGCGCCCGCGATAGCCTGACAACCAACTCACCACGGTTGGCCTTGGCGGCCGCTTCGGTCAGGTTCCGGCCCGTGTCCAGGGCGCCGCTGGCCGCTCGGCGTGGCACCGCGAAGCTGTCCGCGCTCAGCCACCGCGCTAGCCCAGTCAGGCCAGTCAGCCATCCAGGCTCTCCCGGCGGTCCTTCGTCACCAGGCCCAAAGCCGGCTCCCGGGCCGCCGTTCCCACCCGGCCCGGATGTCCCGAGGACGGAGTCGAGCCACCCAAGCCACGGCCCAGCTCCAGGCAGCCCACTAAGCCCACTAAGCCCACCAAACCCGCCGGCGTCCGCCACTGATTCGCGGATCAGCGGCACCAGCTCTTCCATGAGATTCATCTCCGGATCGAGTTGCAGCGCCACCCCGATCAAGTTGATCAGCGTCTTGCCCAGGAAGGCGGTCTGCCCCGGTAGCTGGAATGGCTGGGAATACATGAACAGCCGCAGTTCCTCGGTCGTCTCCTGGTCAAGCGGCTTCTTTCGGCTGCCAGCGCCCAGGATCTGGTCCACAATCGGTTCAAGGGCCTTGGCCAGCAACTCCTGGTCAGCGTCTTTGTGCAGGAAGCCCATTCGGTCAAGTAGTTGGGCAGCGGTCCGCCAGTTGCGATTGAACAGCGCCAGAGCGAGTCGGGGCGCGTCACCGGACAGCTTCTCCGGAACGGTCCCAACCATCCCGAAGTCAATTAGCTCAATAACCCCGTCCTGCCGGACCAGAATATTGCCCGGGTGCGGATCAGCGTGGAAAAAGCCGTCGCGCAGGATCATTCGGAGATACACGTCCAGCAGATCCCGAGCCAGTTGCCGGCGGTCAATTCCGGCCGCGTCGAGCTGGTCGAGCGCGCTGATCTTGACCCCGCCCATTAGCTCCATGGTGAGAACTCGCCGCCGGGTCCAGTCCCAGTAAACGCGCGGCATGTCGATATTCGGGTTGAGCAGGAAGCTGGCCTGGAAACGTTCTATATTGCGGGCTTCGGCCTCCATGTCGAGTTCGGCCAGCAGCGTGTCTTCAAACTCGGTGTAAAACATCTCCAGATCAAGATACTTGCCTGCGCTGGTCAGCCGTTCGAGCCAGCGAAGGATCGTCTTCAACGACCGCAAATCGGTTCTGACCAGTTCTTCTATGCCGGGCCGCAAGACCTTGACGGCGACTGGCGCTCCGCCCGGTAGCTGTGCCCGGTGGACCTGCCCGAGCGATGCCGCAGCGACCGGCTGGTCGTCAAAAGACCGGTACGCGACCGCCATTTCTTGGCCCAGTTCACGCTCAATCTCCGCCCTTATGGCAGCGACTGGCACCGCCGGGACGGCATCTTGCAAGCGCGCCAGTTCAATGGTGTATTCAGTGGGTAACAAATCGACCCGTGTCGAAATATGTTGGCCGAGCTTGATCACTAGTCCGCCCATCTGGGTGGCCAGTCGCACAAACGTCTGTGCTTGGGCGGCGTAGAGCCGGTGGCGCCGCTGCGCTAGCTGCTTCGGGCTCCTGAACCGACTGGTTTTCGCCAGCCACCACAGTTGCAAAGCGAAACGCATCGCTATCTGCAGCGTCGCCCGGTAACGGGCCATGCCCGTCAGACGCGAAAAGTCCTTAGCCATAGAGTCAATTCAGACGCCCGATGCCGTCTGGGCGGTCCGCTTATCTCCTCGCCTAGCCGTCGGCCTGGTCCGGTCCCGGCTGGTCCGGCTTGGAACTGGACTGGGGGGACGATTCGTCACCCGCTTCAGCCGGGGAGTCGCAGGCGGACTTGGGGCTGGAATCTGGCTCGGCGGCCGGGTCCGAGTCGTCTTGGTCGTAAAGGCCGTTCATCCGGTCGATCCATTGCTGGCCGAGTTGGCCCAGCTTGTCCGCCTTGGCGACGAAGAACTCGGCCACCTTGGTGAAGGATTCGACTGGGACCAAGGTGGCCGAACCCTGGAGCTTGTTGGCGACCACGACGAACCGGTCGCCCGGTTTAATGCCAAGCATTTTGCGCGCGTCAGCCGGAATGACGACCTGGCCGCGCTCGCCAATGGTGGCGGTGCCGCAGATTTGGGCCGGAGGAAAACCGGCACGGTGGCCTGAGCCCGTTGAATGAGCGGTCATGGCGACTCCTATCACTGGGATGTATGAAGTTTCACACACATCATACCCCAGTTGCCTTCGGGAGTCTGATGGCTGGCCGGCCCATCTACCAGGCGTAGGACCACGGGGCCGTGGCCCGGCGCGAGGCTGGGTCGGCGCCGGTTCCCGGATCACCCGGGCCAGGGAAGACGTCATCCAGGGCGGCCAGCAGATCGGCATCGAGCCTAATTTCTGGCACCACTAGTGTTTCCTCAAGCTGTGTGGGCGTCCGGGGCCCAATGATCGGGGCGGTGACGGCGGGGTTGGCCAGAGTCCAGGCCAGGGCCAGGTTCGCCGGTGAATGGCCGGACTGTGCCGCCAAGTCATGGAAGCGGACCAGCCGAGCTTGGGTGGACTCATCCAGGCCCCGGGCGGCGGTGGATGAGCGGTCGCCGCCCTGGCCGTCAAGTGCGTGGCCGCCCAACAGCCCGCCGGCTAACGGCGACCACGGAATGACCCCCAGCCCAAGCTCCAGGGCCGCCGGCAGGACTTCCAGTTCCGGCTGGCGGGTCAGCAACGAATACTTGTGCTGTTCGGAAACCAATCCCAAGAAATGCCGGTTCTTGGCCGCTTCCTGCGCCCAGCACAGGTGGCGGGCGCCAAAGTTGGAGGCGCCAGCGTAAACGACCTTGCCCGTGGAAATCAGGTCCTCGAAGGCACCCCAAACCTCGTCCCAAGGGGCGTGGGTGTAGATGTGGTGCATCTGGTACAGCTCAATGCGGTCGGTGCCCAGACGCTTCAGTGACGCTTCGACGGAACGCTTGATCTTGTAGGCGGAATAGCCGCCCTCGTCATTGGGGCCGTCCAACGGATCGTTCATTGTGCCGAAGACTTTGGTGGCCAGGACCACCCGCTCGCGCCGGCCGTCGCCAAGGGCGAACCAGCGGCCAACGATTTCTTCGGTCCAGCCGGAATGGGTCCTGGAATCTTGGCCCCAACTGCCGTAGACATTGGCTGTGTCGAAGAAGGTGACACCAGCGTCAATCGCCGTGTCCATGATGCGGAAAGCCGTCGCTTCATCCGTCAACGGCCCAAAGTTCATGGTGCCAAGGCACAGACGGGATACTTGCAGGCCGGTGCGGCCAAGGTGGGTGTAGAGCATGTTCAACTCCTGGGATTCGGGCGAAACAAGGAACACATAGACCCTACTCCGGTCGCGGTGAGCGGGAGACACGCCTGGGCTCGCTGCCGGACCGCCGTTGCCCAGGCCCTGTTTTAGGTGCCGCCGCCCAGGCCCCTTAGGATTACTTACGGCTTTGCGGAATATATTGAGGAGTTGAGACGTGACTACTGACCCGACTGACTACACGGCCTTGCCGTTGGCGGAGGTGGACCCTGAGATCGCCGCGGTGCTGGAAGGCGAACTTACTCGCCAGCGCCGGACTCTGGAGATGATCGCTTCGGAGAACTTTGTTCCCCGGGGTGTGCTGGAAGCACAGGGGTCGGTATTGACCAACAAGTACGCCGAGGGCTATCCGGGCAGGCGCTATTACGGCGGCTGCGAAGTCGTGGACATAGCTGAGGACTTGGCGATCACCAGGGCTAAGGAACTGTTCGGCGCTGACTACGCCAACGTCCAGCCGCACTCCGGGGCGCAAGCCAACGCGGCGGCCTTGGCCGCCATGATGAACCCCGGCGAGAGGCTGTTGGGCTTGGAGTTGGCCCACGGTGGGCACCTGACCCACGGCATGAAACTGAACTTCTCCGGCAAGCTGTATGAGGTCTCCTCGTATGGGGTGGACCCAAAGACCTACCGGATTGAGCTAGATGCAGTCCGCGCGGCGGCGCTGGAGCACCGGCCGCAAGTGATCATCGCCGGATGGTCGGCCTACCCTAGGCATCTGGATTTTGCCGCCTTCCGGGCCATCGCTGATGAAGTCGGGGCCGCCCTGTGGGTGGACATGGCCCACTTCGCGGGGCTGGTGGCAGCGGGCCTGCATCCCAGCCCGGTGCCCTTCGCGGATGTCACCACTTCCACGGTGCATAAGACCCTGGGCGGGCCGCGATCCGGTTTCATTTTGTCGCGGTCAAGCGAACAGTGGGGCAAGAAACTGAACTCGGCGGTCTTCCCGGGCCAGCAGGGCGGCCCGCTGATGCATGTCATAGCTGCCAAAGCGGTGGCCTTCAAGGTCGCCATGACGGATGACTTCCGTGACCGGCAGCTCCGCACGTTGGAGGGCGCTCAGATTCTGTCCGAACGCCTGTCCGCTGGAGACGTCCAGGCGGCGGGCGTGGCTGTCCTGACCGGCGGGACGGATGTTCACCTAGTGCTGGTGGACCTGCGTGATTCGCCGCTGGACGGCCGCCAGGGCGAAGACCTCCTTGAGGAAGTCGGGATCACAGTCAACCGCAACGCCGTGCCGTTTGACCCGCGCCCGCCCATGGTCACCTCCGGTTTGCGGATCGGGACGCCCGCTCTGGCCACCAGAGGATTCGGCGCGGCTCAGTTCGCCGAGGTAGCGGATGTGATCGCGACCGCCCTGCGGGACGGTGACGGGGCGGACGTCGCCGCGCTGAAAGCCCGCACCGCCCGGCTGGCGGATGACTTCCCGCTGTACACAGGACTGGCGCAGTGACGGCCCAAGTCCTGGACGGCCGCGCTGCCGCCGCCCAGATCAAGGCCGACTTGGCGACCCGCGTCGCTGCCCTGGGCCGCATGGGACCGCGGCCTGGGTTGGGAACGGTGCTGGTGGGGCAGGACCCCGGATCCGTCATCTATGTCAACGGCAAGCACCGCGATTGCGCTGAGGTTGGGATCGCCTCCATCCGGGTCGATCTGCCCCAGGATGCTACCCAGGAACAGGTTCTAGGCGCGTTGGCGGACCTCAACGCCGACCCAGCCTGCACCGGCTACATAGTCCAGCTACCTCTGCCGGAGCATCTTGACGCGGATTCAATCATCAAGGCGATCAAGCCAGCCAAGGACGCGGACGGCCTGCATCCCGCCAATCTGGGGGCGTTAGTGCTGAACGTCAGTGCTCCTGTGACCACGCCATTGCCTTGCACACCCCGCGGGATCATCGACTTGATTCAGCGGGCCGGAATTGATCTGAAGGGCAAGCACGTGGTGGTGGCCGGCCGAGGAATCACAGTCGGCCGTTCGATTGGCCTGTTGTTTACCCGCCGCGATATCAACGCCACGGTCACTCTTACGCATACCGGGACCAAGGATCTGCCGGGCCTGCTGCGTCAAGCGGACGTGATCGTGGCGGCGGCCGGCGTGCCGGGCCTGATACAGCCTGAACACATCAAACCCGGTGCGGTGGTTCTGGACGTGGGGGTGTCAAGAGTGCCTGGAGCGGACGGCAAATTGGTGATCGCGGGGGATGTCGCGCCACAGGCCGCGGAGGTGGCCGGCTGGCTATCGCCCAATCCGGGCGGCGTTGGGCCAATGACGCGAGCCATGTTGTTGACCAATGTTGTCGAAGCGGCCGAACGCCTAGCCCTACCGGCGGCCTGACAGGTTGAGGGGCGATTCGTGCTTGAAGTAAGTAATGTCAGCCGCGCGTTCGGGTCATTGCAGGCCTTGACGGACGTCAGTTTTGAAGTCCGGCCCGGCCGGTTGACCGGATTCGTGGGCGGTAACGGCGCCGGCAAGACCACCGCCATGCGCATCATTATGGGCGTGCTCTCCGCTGATTCGGGTCAGGTGTTCTATGACGGCCAACCGATTGGGCGTCAGATTGACGCGACGTTCGGTTACATGCCGGAGGAGCGGGGCCTGTATCCCAAGATGCCGGTGCGCGAGCAATTGATCTTCTTCGCCCAGTTACATGGCCTAGACCAGACCAAGGCCGGCCGCAACGCTGACCGCCTCCTTGAGCAGCTTGGCTTGACTGAACGCGCCAAGGACGCCGTGGAGAAGCTGTCATTGGGCAACCAGCAACGAGCCCAGATCGCGGCCGCGCTGGTCCATGATCCAGCGGCATTGATTCTGGATGAGCCGTTCTCTGGCCTGGACCCGCTGGCGGTTGACACGGTGATGACCGTAATGAAAGAGTTCGCGGCCTCCGGCACGCCCATTCTTTTCTCTTCCCATCAGCTTGACGTTGTTGAGCGCATCACCGATGACCTGATTGTGATCGCCGGTGGCCAGATCAAAGCCGCCGGGGCTACGGCCGCCCTGCAGAGCCAACACGCTGGGTCCCGCTACCGCTTGGGGCTGCCAGCCGGGCACTCATGGGAATGGGTGTCCCAGTGGGACGGGATCACTGAAGCGCGACAAGTTGAGGACGGGGCTGGGAGTGGGGAGACGGCATCGGGAATTACGGTTTTGTTTGACGCCACGCCCGATGCCGCTCAAGCTGTCTTGCGCCAAGCCCTCACGTTGGGACCGGTGGAAGTTTTCGAACGGGTGATCCCGCCGCTTAGCCAGGTCTTCCGGGAGGTGGTCGCGTGAATTCGGTATGGCTGGTGACGAGGCGAGAGCTTCTTGCCCAGGTCAGGTCCAAAGCCTTCTTGATCGGCACGGGCATAATGCTGGCGATGGCTCTGATTTGCGGCGCGCTGCCGGGGATAATCGGGGGATTTGACCAGGGGCCGGACGAACCAATGAAGATCGCCGCTCCAGAGCCGCTGGTCAGCGAACTGGCGAAGCTCAAGGGCTTCGCTGTTCAATCGGTCGGTTCCGCTTCGGCGGCCGAACGGGCGGTGCGGGACGGCAAAGTCGAGGCCGCTGTTATACAGGACGCTGATGTGCCCTCTGGTCTGGCGGTGATTGCGAAGGAGGATCCGCCTTCCGGTCTGGTATCAGCCCTGACCGTGACCCCTGACGTGCGGTTGCTTGATCCACCGGCGGTGGCGCAGTTTGTCAAACAATTGGCGGCGATGGTCTTCGCGGTGATGTTCTTCGTGCTGATCATGATGTACGGCCAAACGGCCGCCCAGAACACCGTTGTTGAGAAGCAGACCCGAGTAGTTGAGATCTTGCTCGCGGCGGTGCCGGCGCGGGTGTTGCTGGCCGGGAAGATCCTGTCTAACGCGGTGCTGGCCTTCGCCACAGTGGCTGGCCTGATCGCGGCGGTGTCTTTGGGTGCCTGGGTGAGCGGTTCTTGGGCGGCGGTGAGCGCGGAGGCGTCCGTTTTCTTGCCAACGGCCGGTGGGGCTAGCCCGCTGGCCATGGTTTCTGGTTCGTTGGGCTGGTTCCTGTTGTTCTTCGTGGTGGCGTTCGTGATGTTTTCATCTCTGATGGTTGGTTCGGCGGCGACGGTTTCTCGTTTGGAAGAGATCGGGTCGGTGTTGACCCCCACCATGATGTTGGCCATGATCCCTTACTTCTTGGTGATCATGTTCAATGACAGCGAGGTCGTGCTCGACTGGCTCTCCTACATTCCGTTCTCCAGTCCCACGGCCATGCCTCTGCGTATTGTTACCGGGGAGGCGGCCTGGTGGGAACCGGTCATCGCTTTAGTAATCTTGGCCGTGACAACAGTGCTGGCGATTGTGTTGGCGGGCAAGCTCTTTGAGAACTCGATCTTGCGGACCGGGGCCAGAATCAGGTTCAAAGACGCGTTCTCTACTCGCGTCTGAGGCTGGCCTGCGCCCCGTCTAGGCGCCGGTGGTCGCTGGGCAGGCTTTGAGCAGGCCTACTGGGTAGGCTGGGCTGGTGCCGCTTGAGATTACTTCTTTGAACGTGGGCGGGATCCGCTCGGCGATGCGTAAAGGCATGGGGTCTTGGTTGCGGGCCAGTTCGCCTGATGTCCTTTGCCTTCAGGAGGTCCGGGCACCGGCGGAGGTGCTTGGGTCATTCCTGCCAGATCGCACCAATCATCAGTCGGTTTCGCTCCTCAAGGGGCGGTCTGGCGTGGCGGTTTGCTCGTTGCTTCCGGTCGCACGGGTGCGGGAAGGACTGCCGGGATTGCCTCCGGCGGACACTCACACGGGCCGGTGGCTGGAGGCAGATCTGACCTTGGCTGATGGTGAGGAGCTGACCGTTGTGAGTGCCTATGTTCATTCCGGTGAGGCCGGGACGGAACGGCAAGAACACAAGCTGGCCTTCTTGGCCGCGATGACCGAACGCCTTGCCGGCCTGGCGGCCGGCCCTCGCCCGGCCGTGGTGTGTGGTGACTTCAACGTGGCCCACCGCGAAGCGGACCTCAAGAACTGGAAGGGGAACTCCAAGAACTCCGGTTTCCTGCCGGAGGAACGGGAGATTCTGACAGGTTGGTTCGCAGAGCTGAATTGGGTGGACATTGGGCGGCGGCTGGCCGGCGAACGCGAAGGTCCCTACACCTGGTGGTCTTGGCGGGGCAAGGCCTTCGACAACGACACCGGTTGGCGGATCGACTATCAAATCGCCACACCGGACCTGGCCGCCAAGGCCAGTAGTTTCCGGATCGACAAACCGGAAACATATGATGCCCGCTGGACTGACCACGCGCCTTTTACCGTCACCTATGACCTGCCCGGTTATCAGCCGGGCCAACGGTGATGGTTCTTTGCGTATAGGGTCTATGCGGAGGCATTGACGCGAACCAGAAAGGTAAATCCCCCATGAAGAAAGCAATCGCTCTTACCGTGGCCTTAGCTGCCGGCCTTGGGCTGGCGGGCTGTGGACTGTTTGGACAGCCCAAGGAAGCGCCCCGAGGCGAAGACGGCGCCGTGATCAAATCAGCCGATGCGGACATCACCACCCTCAAGGTCGGTGACTGCACCGGTGCCCTGCCGGAAGGTGAGCTGACTAGCTCCCGCCTTATCCCCTGTGATGATCCGCACTACTGGGAGGTGTTCGCGGAGACGGATCTTCCTGACGGGGAGTTCCCTGCGGACGCGAGTGAGCAAGCGGAAACGTTCTGCACTGAAGCGGTGGTGCCGTTCATGGGCGAAGAAGCGGCCCAGGACGAGCGCTACGGGGTCCTCTTCTTGGCTCCGACCAAGGATGCCTGGGACCTGAAGGATCACAGTGTGAGTTGCCTGGTCGGCACTGAAGAAGGCGGGCTGACTGGTTCGCTGAAGGTCGCCGAGTAGCTACCGTCAAGATGGTTCCAGACGAGCCAGATTGAGCTGGGGGCTGTGGAGATGCCAGAATGTTTCCCATGCCATTGCCCAGACCCCGCGCTTTTTCCGGGATTCAGCCGACCGCGGATTCCCTTCACCTTGGTAACTACCTGGGGGCATTGAAACAGTGGGTTGAGTTGCAGGAGGACTACGACTGTGTCTACTCCGTGGTCGACCTGCATGCCTTGACCGTAGGCCCTAGCCCGGCCGAACTGCGCCAGCGGGTGCGGGCAACCGCGGCGCAGTTCCTGGCCGCCGGGGTGGATCCCGCCCGGTCAGTGCTGTTCATCCAGTCCGAGGTCTCTGAGCACGCCCAATTGACCTGGTTGCTCAACTGCTTGACCGGTTTTGGCGAGGCCGGGAGGATGACCCAGTTCAAGGATAAGTCTTCGCGATTGGGGGAGAAAGCGGTCACAGTTGGGCTGTTCGACTATCCGGTGCTGATGGCGGCCGATATCTTGCTTTATGACGCCCAAGTGGTGCCAGTCGGCGAGGACCAGCGCCAGCATCTGGAACTGTCCCGCACCTTGGCCGCCAGGCTGAACTCCAGATTTGGGCCCGGCACGGCCGTTGTTCCAGAACCGGTGATAGTGAAGGCCACGGCCAAGATCTTCGACCTGCAAGACCCTGGGGCCAAGATGTCCAAGACCGGACATCCGTCCGGGATCATTGAACTGCTTGATGACCCGAAGACCATCGCTAAGCGGATCAAGACGGCCGTCACGGATTCTGGTTCTGAGATCACCTGGGACCCATCCGTCAAGCCTGGCGTAGCCAATCTCTTGACTATTTACTCAGCGCTCACTGACCAACCGGTCGAAGCCATTGTTCAACGGTACCAAGGCAAGCTTTACGGTCACCTCAAAGTTGACTTGGCGGAAGTGGTGGTCGAATCGCTGCGGCCCTTCCGTGAGCGCACAGCGCTGTACCTGGATGATCCGGGCCAGCTTGACCAGATCCTGGACCAAGGCGCCGAACGGGCCAGGGGAATCGCCGCAACGGTCTACGGCCGCATCGCTGGGTGCTTCGGGCTAGGCCGAGCCGGGCAATGAGGATTCCGCCGCTCGGCCCGGATCAGGTGTGCCTAGGAGTGGCCTTGATGGTCCCGCCCCCACAGGCTGATCGGTTGCGTCAGATTCGCCTGTTATCTGGCGACCCGCAGGGCGGCACGGCCCAGCCGCACATAACCGTTATCCCGCCCACCGCTGTCGACCGGGCGGGCTTAGGGGCGTTGTTGGACGGCATCGGGCGGCGGGTGTCCCAATTCCAGCCCTTCCAGGTCCGCCTGAGCGGGGCGGGCACCTTTCGTCCGGTCAGCCCCGTTGTCTACGCCAAGTTGGCGGAGGGCTTCGATACTTGCCAAGCGTTGGAGGCTCAGGTCCGGCTGGCCGTTGACGGCCTAGAGGACCGCTTCCCGTACTGTCCCCATGTGACCGTGGCCCAGGACGTGCCGGAATCCGGCCTGGATGGTGCCGAGCGGGCGATAGACGGCCTGGATGAGACTTTTACGATCACCGCGGTTGACGTTTGCTGGTTGGAAACTGAGTCCGTCTGGCGGCCGCTGCGCCGGTTCTGGCTGGCGCGGTCCGAGCACACGAACACTGCCGAAGCGTCCGGGGGGTCGTGGACTAGCGGGCTCCCGGCGCGCGACCAGCCCAATGAGGAGCCATCTTGAGTCCACTGCCGGGTTTCTTCGCGGTCATTCCCGCCGGTGGGGCCGGCAAACGCCTGTGGCCCCTGTCCCGTCGCGATGAGCCCAAATTCTTGCTTGATCTGACTGGTGAAGGCCGGACTCTGATCCAGCAGGCCTGGGACCGGCTAGAACCGTTGGCTGGGGCCGGCCAGATCGAGGTCGTCACCGGCAGCGCCCAGGGCGAGGCGGTGGCCGAGCAACTTGATGCTCTCAGCCCGGACAATCTGATCGTCGAACCTTCGCCGCGTGACTCCATGCCGGCCATAGCCCTGGCCGCCGCCATCACCGAGCGGCGCCACGGCGATGTGGTGTTGGGCTCTTTCGCGGCGGACCAGGTAGTCCACGGCTCGGAAGGCTTCGCCGCCGCCGTGGAGGGGGCCTATTTGGCTGCCCAGGAGGGTTTCATCGCTACTATTGGGATCAGGCCGGACGGTCCTTCCACCGCCTACGGCTACATCAAGGCCGGCCTGTCTATTGGCCTGTTGGAAGCCCCGCAAGTTCGCCTGGTGGAAGCGTTCAAAGAGAAGCCAGACCGGGCGGCGGCAGAGGTCTATCTGGCCGCTGGGGGTTACCGCTGGAACGCGGGCATGTTCGTTTTCAAAGTCCGCTCGCTGCTGGAACAACTGGAACTGCGTCACCCCCGGATGGCGGACGGGATTGGGCGTCTGGCGGACGCCTGGGAAACCGGCCAGCGCGAGCGGGTGGCCGCTGAGGTTTGGCCCACCCTGCCGAAGATCGCCTTCGATCACGCGATCGCCGAGCCGGTGGCAGCGGAAGGCGGCATGGCGACGGTACCCGGCGATTTCGCTTGGAGCGACATCGGCGACTTCGCGTCCTTGGGCGAGGCATTGGGGCCCGGTCCCGGTGGCGCCGCACAGCTGGTCTCGCGCGGTGGCCCGGAGCCGGTGATTGTTGACGCGCCCACGGCGGTGGTCATATCCGGGGCAGGGCGGTTGGTCGCGGTGGTTGGCCAGCCGGGCATTGTCGTGGTGGACACGCCCGATGCCGTCCTGGTGGTTCCGCGGGACCGTGTCCAGGAAGTCAAAGCCCTGGTTGAGGGCCTTGAGAAGAGCGGGCAAAGCGAGCGGTTGTAGGGTTTAGTGCGTGTCCAGTCAGCTAGGAGATCCCCCAGCTCTGGCCCCAACGACCCGCGATGCCATTGCCCAGGCGACCGCTGGTCTGGCCGCCGAACTCATCGAATTCCGCCGTGACCTGCACCGTCACCCTGAGACGGCGCGCCAGGAGGTGCGCACTACGGCGGTGGTCGCGGAACGTTTGGCGCGAGCCGGCCTGGCGCCGGTGTTGTTTGAGGGTACCGGCCTGATGTGTGATCTAGGGCCGTCGATTGATGAGGCGGGCTGGCCCCGGCTGGCATTGCGGGCGGATTTGGACGCGCTGCCAATCCAGGATGGCACCGCTACGCCCTGGCGTTCGGTCAAAGAGGGCACGGCTCACGCTTGCGGCCATGACGTTCACACCACGTCCGTGATGGGAGCCGGATTGGTCCTACACCTTTTGCACCAGCGGGGTCTGTTGCGTTCGCCGGTGCGGCTGATCTTCCAGCCGGCTGAGGAAGTTCAGCCTTCGGGGGCGCAAGAAATGATCGCCCAAGGCGCCCTTGATTCGGTCAACCGGATCGTGGCTCTGCATTGTGATCCTCGTTATCAGGTCGGTTCGGTGGCGATCAAGACCGGTTCGATCACCTCGGCGGCGGATTTGGTGACGATCTACGCTTACGGTGAGGGCGGCCACACTTCGCGGCCTCAGCTGACTCAGGATCTGGTCTTCGCGGTGGGGCAGTTACTGACCGGTTTGCCTGCGATCCTGGACCGGCGGCTCGATCCGCGGGCCGTCGTGTCCTTGACTTGGGGGGCGGTTCACGCTGGGGAAGTCCATAACGCGATTCCTTCTTCGGCGGTGATTAAGGGTACGTTGCGGGCCGGTGACATGCGCACCTGGCATCAAGCGGCGGAAATTGTCAAACAAGCCGTGCCGTTAGTGGCCCAGCAGTACGGCATTCGGGTGGAACTGGAGTATCAGCGTGGCGTGCCGCCAGTGGTCAATGACCCGGCCGTCAGCGGGCTGGTGGCGGCGGCCGCCAGGTCCGTGTTAGGGAGCAACAATGTGCTGGTCGCGGAACAGTCGATGGGCGGTGAAGATTTCGCCTGGTACCTGCGTGAGGTGCCGGGCGCGTTGATGCGTCTGGGGGTCCGAATACCCGGAGCCCAGCCCGCTGACCTGCATCAATCCGATTTCGAGCCGGATGAGGACGCCATCCGGGTGGGCGTGTCGGTGCTTGCCGCGACGGCGGTGAGCGCATGACCGTTTGCGATTCGGCCCAGGAGGTCCTGGCCCGGGCGGCTCCGTCGGCCGGGCTGCGGGTGGCGCTGATCTCGTTGCACACTTCGCCGCTGGCGCGGGCCGGGGTGGGGGATGCGGGCGGGATGAACGTCTACTTGCGGGCGGTCGCCGCCGCCATGGTCCGGGCCGGCCACCAGGTCGATATTTACACCCGGGCGACTTCCGCGCTTGAGCTGGCTTATGCCAGCCAGGTGGCGGATGGGGTGTCCGTCCACTTTCTGAAGGCCGGTCCGGCCGGTCCGGCTAGCAAGGCGAGTTTGCCCGCGCTGGCGCCTGAGTTCGCCGCGGCGCTGGCCCGCCGTCCCCGTCCGGATGTGGTTCATTCCCACTATTGGCTGTCCGGGCTGGCTGGCCGGGAGGCGGCGGCCGTTTGGGCCGTACCGCACGTCCAGTCGCTGCATACGGTCGCCACCATGAAGAACCGCACCCTGGCGGCAGGGGACGTTCCAGAAAGCGCTGAGCGGATAAACGGCGAATACGACCTGGTCCGGGAAGCCGACCGGGTAGTGGCGGTCAGCGCCGCCGAGCGTGACGCCATTGTCCGCGACTACGACGCGGCCGTCGAGCGAGTGGAAATCGTCAATCCTGGGGTCGATATCCGGGTCTTCCGGCCGGGCCCGGGACCGGCCCCTGAGTCTCTGCCGCCGGCGTTGCACCGGCCGGCCGGTTACTTGATGATGGCTGGCCGGGTGCAGCCCATCAAAGGGCAGGATTTGGCGATCCGTGCCCTGGCCGCATTGCCGGCGGCGATCCGACCCGGCCTGGTGGTCACTGGTGCGCCTGGGTCGGGCCACCTTGAGTACGCAGCCCATCTAAAGACCATGGCCGCCGCCTTGGGCGTGGCCGGGGATGTGGTTTTCTTGGGGACTCAGAGCGCTGCCCGGCTGGCCGAGCTGATTCAGGGCGCGAGGGCGACTTTGATGCCTTCACGGTCGGAGACCTTTGGTCTGGTGGCGATCGAATCGGCGGCCTGCGGCACGCCTGTGATTGGGACGGATACCACTGGCCTGAGATCCTCGGTCGTTGAGTCGGTGACGGGGTTGCTGGTGCGTTCGCGGCGGGAACAGGACTGGGCGGCGGCTATCCGCCGCCTGCTTGAGGAGCCAGGGTTGGCGGGCCGACTGAGCGCCGGCGGCATCAAACTGGGACGGGAACGGACCTGGGATCACGCCGCCGCCGCGCTAGCGGACGTCTACACGGCGGTCGTGGCCGGCCGGGCCCGCTGAGGCGCTACCGCCCAACCACCCTGGGGACAGATCCTGCTTGGTCGAACCAGCCCGGCGGCATCGGCCAACCGCCTGGGGGACAGCCCCCAAATGGTTATGCACGTCAGGCGATGACCGTGCCGAAGGCCAGTCCAAGCAGATAGGTGACGGCCGCCGCCCCCCAACCAATCGCGACCTGGCGCAGCCCCTTCCTCAGCGGCGAGGTGCCGGAGAGAACCCCGGCGCACATGCCGGTGATGGCGAGGCCAGCCCCAACCAGGGCCGCGGCCCAGATGATAGCTTCCAAGCCGGTCATACCGAAGAGGTACGGCAAGACCGGGAAGATGGCGCCGGAGGCGAAGAAGCAGAATGAAGCGGCAGCGGCCTTGATGCCGGATCCAACCACCACTGATTCGCTCCGCGCGCCCGGCAATGAGAACGCGGCCTCGCGGTGCAGCACTTCGTCGGCCTGTGCCTTGGCGTCCTTAGGGTTCAGCCCGCGGGCCTGATAGACAAGGGCCAGTTCGTTGGCGTTGATGTCCAAGTGGTGCAATATCCCGGAAGTCTTAGGGTCGGGGTTGGAGGCGTCGAGGAGTGCCTTCTGCGAGTCGACCGAGACGTATTCACCGGCCGCCATTGACATGGCACCGGATAGGAGACCCGCTACCCCGGTCAGCAGGACCACTTTGGGGCTAGCGCCGGCACCGCCAATTCCCATCACCAGCGACAGATTGGAAACCAGGCCGTCATTGGCTCCGAACACGGCCGCCCGGAAGGTGCCAGATAGTTGCGCCCGGCCACGGGCGGCCAAGCCCCGGACAACTTCAGAATGGACTTGTTCATCCGCCGTCATTGATTCCGGTACGGACGGGTCGCGCCAGTAACGGGTGCGTGTTTCCGAACGCCCGGCTATCGCCAGGGCGAACACGAAGCCGAAGCGCTTGGCCATGAATGCCAAGAGGTCTGTCGAGAAGCGCCGGCCAATGGTCCGTTTCGCTTTGTCGCCCAGCAATCCGCGCCAGTGGTCGGCGTGGCGTTCTTCGGCCTTGGCTAGGCCGAGCAGGATAGAGCGCTCTTCTGGAGTCGAGCGTTCGGCCAGGTCCCGGTAGGTGGTAGCCTCTTGCAATTCGTCCGCCAGGTACCGGCGCCAGCGCCGGACTTGGCGGCGGGGTGGATCAGATGCGGGCCCCGGCGCGGGTGCCTCACCCGAGGAGGAATCGGTTGCCATGGTGATTCGATACTAGGGCCCCACCGCGGCCGGTGGGGGCCGGGCGGCCGCCGTGTTCGCTGGGTGGTGGGTCGCTTGGGTGCGGGCCGTGTACAGCCGTGTATAGCCGCGTGAGGCCGCGCGGAGCGTCAACTAGGCGCCAACCGGGCCGGCGATGGGGGCCCAGTACGCGCCTAGCTGACGTGCTCGCTGGTCGGTCTAGATCAGTCCAAAAGCCAGCATGGCATCCGCCACTTTGGTGAACCCAGCGATGTTCGCGCCGGTCACGTAGTCGCCAGGCTGGCCGTAGTCGTCAGCCGTTTCCAAGCAGCGGTCGTGGATTGAACGCATGATCCCGGCCAGACGCTCTTCGGTGTGCTCAAAGCTCCACGAATCGCGCGAGGCGTTCTGCTGCATTTCCAGGGCGCTGGTGGCCACGCCGCCGGCGTTGGCGGCCTTGCCGGGGGCGAACTTCACGCCGGCTTCATGGAGGATCTTGATGGCCTCAGGCGTGGAGGGCATATTGGCGCCCTCGGCGACTATCTTGCAGCCATTGGCGATCAACCGCCGGGCGTCGTTGCCGTTCAGTTCGTTCTGGGTGGCGCAGGGCAAGGCGATTTCGCATGGCACGTCCCAGATCGAGCCGTCCTTGATGTGACGGACTGGGCCGCCGCGGCGGGTGGCGTAGTCTGACACCCGGCCGCGTTGCTGGTCCTTGATCTCCTTGAGCAGATCAAGGTCAATCCCGGCTTCGTCAAGGACATAGCCGTTGGAATCCGAACAGGCGACCACCACTCCACCCAGCTGATGAACCTTCTCGATCGCGTAGATGGCCACGTTCCCAGAACCGGACACCACGACTCGCTTGCCCTCGAAAGTGTCCCTGGAGGTGGCCAGCATTTCTTCTACGAAGAACACGGTTCCGTAGCCGGTGGCTTCGGTGCGCACTTGCGAACCACCCCAGGTCAGGCCCTTGCCGGTGAGGGTGCCGGACTCGTAGCGGTTGGTGATCCGCTTGTAGTGGCCAAACAAGTAGCCGATCTCCCGCCCACCTACACCGATGTCGCCCGCAGGAACGTCGGTGTGTTCGCCCAGGTAGCGGTACAGCTCGGTCATGAAGGACTGGCAGAAGCGCATTACCTCCGCCTCTGACTTTCCCTTGGGGTCAAAGTCGGAGCCGCCCTTGGCGCCGCCAATCGGCAGGCCGGTCAGGGAGTTCTTGAAGATTTGCTCGAAGCCGAGGAACTTGACAATCCCCAAGTAGACGGATGGGTGGAAGCGCAGACCGCCCTTGTACGGTCCAAGGGCTGAGTTGAACTCGACCCGGAAGCCACGGTTGAGTTGGACTCGGCCGGCGTCATCGGTCCAGGGCACGCGGAAGATGATCTGCCGCTCTGGTTCGCACAGCCGACGGACAACCTCCGCGCTGGTGTATTCGGGGTGCTTGGCCACGACTGGACCGATGCTCTCCAGCACCTCTCGGGTTGCCTGGTGGAACTCCGTTTCTCCAGGATTGCGGGCTACGACCTCGTCAAAGACGGTGATCAAGTTTTCGTCCATCACAGGCATGGGGGATTTTCCCTTCGTTCGAAACACGATTGTTGCTTGGCGCGACCCGAATTGGGGCGCAACATCCGACCGTAGCGCCTCTTGGACCGTTTTACCCAAGCCCTTCGGTCCTTGCGCGGTGGCGATCACCTGGTGAGCGAGCCGAAAATCGTAGGACGAATGACCAAGAGCTTGTGTTACCGTGGCCGGACATTTCCGCTTGACCCAGCGTTAGCGCTAGTGAGGAGGGCCGGCCATGGCGCGATCCGCCACCGTGACGGCCAGGGACACCAAGAGTATCGCTACCACCCGTGCCAGAACCAGGCCAGCGACGCGTCCCAGCCGAGCCGCCGCAAAGATAGGCCCAGGCGCTACGCCGGACGCGGCGGTGGACGCGGCGTCAGCCACCGCCAACAGCCAGCGGCTGATTGAGTTCTACCGCCTGATGCTTCTGATCCGCCGTTTCGAAGAACGCGCCGGCCGTTCTTACACCAGTGCGTTGATAGGCGGCTACCTGCACCTGAATCTGGGCGAGGAAGCCTTCATCGCCGGAACGGCCGGTGGCATGGAGCCGACTGACTACTTGTTCACCAACTACCGCGAGCACGGTTTCGCGCTGGCTCGGGGCGCCAGCCCGGGCCGGGTGATGGCGGAGCTGTACGGCCGGACCGATGGACTGTCGAAGGGCTGGGGCGGATCGATGCACATGTTTGATCTGAACCACCGATTGATGGGCGGATACGGGATAGTGGGCGGCCAGCTACCTCTCGCCACCGGCGCGGCACTGGCGATCGCCTACCGCGGCGGCCACGAAGCGGTGGTCGCCACTATGGGCGATGGCACCACCAACATTGGCGCCTTCCATGAGTCACTCAACCTGGCCGCGCTGTGGGACTTGCCGGTCGTCTTCGTGGTGGACAATAACGAACTCGGCATGGGCACGTCGGTCGAGCGTTCATCCGCTCAGCCTGACCTGCACAAACGGGCAGCCTCCTACAAGATGGAAAGCGCCCGGGTGGATGGGCTGGACCCACTCGCGGTGTTTGAGGCGACCCGACACGCACTTGGCCGCGCGCGGGCAGGCCATCCCTTCCTCTTGGAAGCCATGACGGTCCGGCTCAAGGGCCATTCGGTGGTGGACCCGGCCAGTTACCGGTCCAAGGGCGAGTCAGCCAAAGCGCGGTCCCGTGACCCGCTGGCCCGCGTCTCCCGGCGGCTCTTGGAACTCGGTGCGGCCAATGAAGAGCAGCTCACAGCCTGGGAGTCCCAAGCGGACGATGCCGCCGCCGCAGCCGACAAATTTGCCCGGGCCAGTCCTCTGCCGCCAGTTGACAGTCTGTTCGATCACACCTACGCGACGCCGGTCGCGAACCAATCCCGGCGGTTGCCCGGCGATCCGTTGTTCCCGGTGCCGCCCAGACCGCTCCGTACGTTACCGGTCGGTTCTTTACCAACGGCGGGCACGGCATCGGCGGTGGTCCCGTGACGGAACCCGCCGCTGTCCGGGACGCCGCCGGGCAAGTGACCATGACTTACCGTGAGGCGCTGCGGACCACTCTTGGTGAAGAGCTGCGGCGTGACCCCAACGTGTTCTTGATCGGTGAAGAGATTGGGCTATTCGAGGGCTCGTACAAGATCACTCAAGGATTGCTGAAGGAATTCGGGCCTCGGCGGGTCCGCGATACGCCCATCGCTGAAGAAGGTTTCACTGGCGCGGCGGTTGGCGCGGCGATGCTTGGGCTCAGGCCGGTGGTGGAATTGATGACAATCAATTTCTCGCTGCTGGCGCTCGATCAGATTGTTAATCACGCCGCCAAAATCTACGGAATGTTCGGCGGCCAGGTGTCAGTCCCCATGGTCATCCGTACGCCTGGCGGCGGCGGGCAGCAGCTTGGAGCTACCCATTCGCAGAACGTGGAACTGTATTACGCCTTCGTGCCGGGCCTGAAAGTGGTGGCGCCTGCCACGCCGGCTGCCGCTCGGGGCCTGCTATTAGCGGCCATCCGGGATGACGACCCGGTTCTGTTTCTGGAGAATCTGTCTCTTTACAATTCGAAAGGCGAGGTTGACCTGGCGGCGCTGCCAATGGAGATCGGCCGGGCGCAGGTGGTCCGGCCGGGCCGGCATCTGACCGTGATCGCCTATTCACGAATGGTGACGGTGGCGCTGGAAGCGGCGCGCCACCTGGCCGCCAGTGAGGGCGCTGACCTGGAGGTGGTTGATTTGCGCTCGCTCAGGCCACTGGACCGGGACACCTTCGTGGACTCGGTGCGGCGGACCCACGCCGCAGTAGTGCTGGAGGACGATTGGCTGACCTACGGGGTCGGTGCTGAGATAGCGGCGACCATTGGCGAAGGGGCTTTCGATTATCTGGACGCGCCGGTCCGGCGAGTAGCCATGGCTGAGGTTCCCATGCCCTACTCGAAGCCACTTGAAACGGCCGCGTTGCCGCAGATGGCGGACGTTGTCCGGGCCATCAGGGAAACCCTTGATGCGACTGGCTTCAGCTATTCGAGGAGCGTGTCCCATGATTGAGATCACCATGCCCCGGCTCAGCGACACGATGCAAGAAGGGTCGATCACTTCCTGGCAGGTCGCGCCCGGCGATCAAGTATCTCCCGGTGACGTCCTGGCGGAGATCGAGACCGACAAGGCGGTCATGGATTTCGAGGCCTATGATTCGGGCCGGATCGCTGAACTCTTGGCCGAGCCGGGAACGGCCGTTGCGATTGGCCAGCCGATCGCCCTGCTGGATGATGGAACCGACCGACCAGTCGCCAAACGGGCCGAGGACCGGGACGACGGGCCGCATGACGGGCCGCGGCCGACCAAGGCGCTAGTTGAGGGGGCGGTGACGGACAGGTCAGCCGCCGTCCCTCAGCCCCAGATGGCGGCGTCGCCGCTGGTCAGACGCATGGCGCGGGATCACGGCCTGGACTTGGGACGGATTGTTGGCTCTGGTCCAGGCGGGCGGATCATCCGCGTGGACGTTGAGCGAGCCTTGGCGGAACGCGCCGGAGTGTCTGGCGGACCGGGCGGTGAAGGACCGGCGGACGCGCGCCAGTCCAGACGGGTGCCGGTCAGCCAACTGCGCCGGGTGCTGGCGCGGCGGTTGACTCAGGCGGCCCAGGAGATTCCGGTCTTTACCGTCACCATGGCGGTGCGCCTTGACGCCTTGACGAGCCTGAGGGCTCAAATGAACCAGCAACTGGCCGCCAGCGGCCAGGGCAAGGTTTCCCTGAACGACTTGATTGTCAAAGCGGCGGCCCTGGCCTCGCGGGAATACCCCGCCGTCAATGCCAGTTGGGCGGGGGACCACATTCTGCTGCATGAACGAGTCAATGTTGGGATCGCGGTCGCGACTGAGCGTGGTCTGGTGGTGCCGGTGATCAAGGATGCGAACTCCAAGACGCCGGCCCAGATTGGGGCCGAATCCAGATCCTTGGCTGGCCTAGCGGCCAGCGGCGAACTCGCGCTCGAACAAATGAGCGGCGGCACTTTCACGGTGTCGAACCTGGGAATGTACGGCGTTGAGGAATTCAGGGCCATCATCAATCCACCCGAAGCCTCAATCTTGGCGGTGGGTGCGGCCCGACCCGAACTGGCCATGGAGGGTGGCGAGGTTTCGGTCCGGGAGATGATGCGGTTGACTCTGTCCTGCGATCACCGGCTGATTGATGGTGCCCTGGGCGCTCAGTTTCTGAGCGCGGTGCGGCGTTCGTTGGAGAACCCGTGGTCATTGATTCTCTAGCGTCCGGGACTCCCGCTCCGAGCCGCCGGCGAGGTACACCGGCCGACCACTGTGGTGCGTTGAACTCCGGAACGTGTGAAGGGGGGCGGTTCTGGCCGCTTGAGCCAGAACCGCCCCCCTTGTCCCGTCGAGGGCCCCAGCTATTTAGGAGGGACTGGCGGTCCGACGGCGGGAGACCCGGTGTAGCACCAGACCGGTGCCTATTGCGAGAATCCCGGTGCCTGCCAGGAGCGTCAGCTCGGGAGCACCCGTCAAGGGAAGGCCTGCACCTGACGGAGCAGCGCTACCCGATCCGGGCGCGGACGCTCCTTGGGCCGCTGGCGGATCCTGCGGTTCCGGGGGAGATATCCCGGCGGCGGGATCGGGATCCAGCGGATACCAGCCCAGAGGCGGGCAAACCCCGGGGGATCCCTCGTCACAAGACGGCTCGCCGGTGAAGTACTCGACGGTCACGTAGGTGTCCTGAGCGCCCGGAGTGGTCAGCGGCCACCACGAGATATCCTCCGGTCCTGGGCCACCGGCCGCCGGTACCACGGCTTCCCAAGTCCAGTAGGGATCGATTCGCGGTATGGCGACTTCCTCAAATCCGGCTTCCGATGTGCCCAGGGTCTTGCCCGTGGCCTCGTCATAGTCCAGTTGCCAAATCATCGACTGGGTGATTGGCGCTGGCGTCTGGTCACCGGCACCAATGAACTCAATGAAGCGCTCGGCCTGCACTGAGGCGTAAGTGTGGTGGTGAGTCAGGCGCACGGTAATGACCGGTGTCTGATTCGTGTCCGCGGCGAAGGACTCAACATTCTGGATGGCGTCTATAACGTAGCCATCAGGCAGGCAAGCGAGGGCCTGTTGTTCGGTGAAGCCGACCAGTGCGGAAGGCTCACCCTTCAGCACGGAACAAGTGGCCGGATCAAGCGGCGTGACACTGAGTTCCGGCGCACCGCCGGTTTCGGTGTCAAGGTAAACCACTCGAACTTGGGCCACGCCGGGCTCAGGCGTGGGCTCTGGGCCGGATGCCGCCGTCACGGTAGTTGTGTCGGAGGCTTCGTTGTCCGCCGGTGACAGGTCGCGCTGGGCGCCATCGTCGTGGACGGAAGCGGTGGCCTGGATCACGGTTCCAACGGCGGCTTCCGGCTTAGGCGACCATTCAACCGTGTAGGTCAGGTCAGCGCCGGGGGCCAAAGAAGTGGTGGGCCAGGTGATGCGGGTGACATCCCCGGGCTGTGCTGTGGCGGTGCCGCCGCTTGAAATGGGCCCCAGGTCGACCGGGCCGGTCAGTTGCGCCTCGACTTCAACGCCGTTGGCCTGGGCTAAACCGTTGTTTGAAACCCGTATCTGAGTTGTCGCCGTCTGGCCGACCGGAGCTTCGTCCTGGCCGTCGTCAATGGTGACGGCCAGATCCGGCCGTTGGACAACTACGCTTACGCAACCGTTCAACAGAGCGTCAAGCACCGGCTGCGGGTCTTTGGCGAAGTCCCCGATGTCGAACCAGGCGCCGTTGGAATCAAGCGCGAGCTGCTGGTAGTCCGCCACATCCACGGCGGGTTCAACAACGGAGAACAGTGTGGCGTCGTTGTCCTTCAGGGCCTTGGCCGCCTGTTCCACCGAGACGTTGTTGGTCTGGGTTTTCTCGTCGCCAATCAGGACCAAGCAGCGGCCCGCTTCAGGCCGTAACCCCATACTGGGCTGCAGGGCGTGAGCAATGGCGTCGGTACCCCATTCCAGGTAGCCATCGTCATGAAGGGTCGCGACTGCGGCGCTGAAATCGGCCAGGGAGGCAGTCGCCGGGGTCACCGTGTAGGGAGCCTGACTGGCCACCGAACTAGTTCCAAAGCCAACCAGGCCTAATCTGTGGTCAACGGACTTGGCCAGAGTATTGGCGATCGTATTGAGGTTGTCTTGAATCGCTGTGTGGTACTGCATGGTGGATCCAGATTCATCGACAACGAACACCACGTCTGCCTGGGGCTGGCCGAACTGACCGTATTCGGCGGTCGCTTCAATTGGGCCGGAGGGGCTGTTGTGTGATCCGTCTGGTGAGTCGGTCAGCCGGGCGGTCACCGACTTCGAGGGGGACCAGGGAACGCGCAATTCAGCCGTGCCATTGGCGTCAGTGACGACGGTCTGGGAGAACCCATCGGTAGTGACCAGAACCGTCGCGCCGGCCAGGTCGTTCCAGTTTGACGGGCCGAAGGCCTTGATCCTGAGTGTGACCTGGCCATTCGTCAGGGTACCCGCTACGGGATAGATCGACAGGTAGGCCTGGGCCTTCACGGTGACCTCCTGTTCTGCGGCGGCATTGGACGTGAGCGCGGAGGCGATGAATCCGGCGCCGGCCAGCGCCAGGGCGGCGCCGCCGGCCACGAAATGGGTCAATGGCCGTCTGATGGAATCGCGCAGGCGCCGGTGTCTGGGCCGCTTGGGGTCATTTCGGAGCGCATGGGCGGCGGGCGGGTGTAGTCGCATAGTTTTCTGCCTTGTGGGTCGTGTCCCAGGACGCCTAAGCGGGCGGGCCCTGAAACGGGGGTAATAGCACTTAGGTCCAAAGCTATCATTGTGCGCTGGGTGGGTCAACGCGGGCTCAGCGACGTGTCTGGGCGAACCAGAGCCGGCCCAATTCGTCAAAGTTGAACTGGCCGGACGGCCCAGATGCGCGGACGGGGCCCGCATTTTAGCAGCGAGCGGCGCACTTGAATCAGAGTAATCGAAGGCGCCTGATTCAAGGGATGCATTTGAACCACACCATTCGCACCCGCGCTAAATGGCTCCGTGGATCCGGACAAGACAATGGGGGCGGGTCAGGCACTAAGTACCTGACCCGCCCCCGGTTGGGCGCGGACGCTTCAATCCGCTCTAGCTGGTGACCCTCCGGCGCGAGGCCCAGCGCAGGGCCAGGCCGCTGCCAATGGCGAGGACCCCCGCCCCGCCCAGGATCATCAGGCCCTGCGGGCCGGTGAACGGCAGGGTGTCGCCCGTACCGTCATCGCCCGCACCCGAGCCATCGCCTGGATCGCCAGCGCCGGCACCGCCACCCGCTGGCGGAATGGCCGGATCCTCCGGCGGCGTAGGCGGATCCATGCCTTTCGAGGCCTCCAGGTAGGTTACAACGACCGTCTCATCAACGGGCTCAGTGGTGCTTCCCGTGACTGGCGGAATGGCCGGCACAACCGCGATCGAAGGCTCGTAGCCATCAACTGCCGGAGAAATGACCTCCGGGTATCCGTCGGTGTTCGAGTAGGTGGTACCGCCGGTCACGTTGTCGTGATCGGCCTGCCAGACGACTGTCTGCACAACGTCTGCCGGGCGGAGGTCGTCAGGCAGACCAACGTAAACGATGGTACGGTCCACCGAGATGGCGGCCGAACTCTGGCTGTGGCCCAGATTGACCGTGATCACTTGCGTGGTGTTCGGGTCGTTATCGAAGGTGTCGACGTTGTCAATTGAGACCAGTTCGTAACCCTCGGGCACGCCGTTGAGCGCATCGGCCTCGGTGAAGCCAACCGGATCTCCCGCGTTGCCAGTCAACTGCGTGGTCGCCCCGGCGGACGGCTCCACAGGAGAGTTGCCATTGTCGTTATCGACGTAGGAGATGTCCACTACCTGATCACCAGCGGCCGCTGAACCTTCCGTCAGGATGGTTGTGTCCGTCGCGGTGTTGTTGGCTGGGCTCAGATCCGGCGGAGCCGACGGGTCATAGGTGGTGGTGCCAGTTACTGTCACCACGTCTCCCGGCTTCGCATCAGAGGTGGTTGTCCAGTCGACTGTGTAGGTGATCGAGTCGCACGGGTCCAGGGTCGTGGTAGGCCAAGTGATCTGCGTACCACCAGCGCTGCCAGGCGTGGCTGTGCCACCACCGGACACGGCGTTCACGGTGACCGGTCCCTGCACTTCAACTGTGGTTTCGACTAGCTCGGCTGGAGCCTGGCCCCCATTAGTGACAGTCACAGTGTGAGTGCCTGGGGTACCGATTGGGCTTTCGGCCTGGCCGTCAGTGACGGTAATGGAGAGGTCGGGTCGTTCCACCACCGAGGCGACGCAACCGGCCAGTACGGCGTCCAGAACCGGCTTCGGGTCCTTGAGGAACTGCATGAGGTCGAAGTGGGCGCCGCCGCTGTTGGTGGCGAGGTCTTGATAGGCCTTGACGTCCCAATGGGTGGGATTCACCACCGAGAACAGGGTCGCGTCGTTCGCGGCGAGAGCATTCGCCGCGTCCTGAACACTCGCGGTGTTGGTCTGGGTCCTCTCGTCGCCAATCAGCACCAGGCAAGCGGCCGCTTCCTTCCGTATGCCGTTCTTGGACTGAAGGGCGTGGACAATCGCGTCGGTGCCCCATTCGCGGCCGCCGATCGAGTCAAGCGTCGTCAGGGCCCGGCTGAAATCGCTCAGCGAGTCGGTGGCCGGGATGACGGTGTAGGGCGCCTCGTTGAACTTCTGCAACGCCCCAAAGCCGACCAGGCCGAGCTGAGGGTCGATCTCCTGGGCGAGCTTCGTAGCGATGTCTGAGACTCTGTCCTGGATCGGTTGGTGGTACGGGTAAGTCGAACCCGATTCGTCGACCACGAAGATCACGTCAGCCTGTGGCTTGCCGAAGCTGGCGAAGTTGTTGGCGTCTTGGATCGGGCCGAAGCGGTCGTGGGAGTTGTCGGGCGAGTCGACCAGCGTGGCCGTCACTGGCAGGTTGCTGGTCCGCGGGATGCGGACTTCAGCTTCGCCTTTGTAGTCAGTGGTGACGGTGGTGCAGAAGTCGCCGATCTTGACCTGAACCTTCGCGCCGCTGAGTTCATTCCAGTTGGAGTAGCCCCAGGCTTTGACCCGGACCGTGACTTCGCCGCCCGTGGCGGTGCCAGCGATGGGGTAGACCGACAAGTAGGGCGTGTTTTCTTTCTGGGGTGTTGTGGCGCCGGATGTCACGGCGGACGCCACCATGCCGCCGAGCGCGAGGGCTACGGCGGCGCCACCGGCGACGATGTGGAGCATCGGCCGTTTGGCGTTGCTGCGCAACCAGCGGCCGAAGCGGCCGCGGGCCGGCTTTGGGGCACCAGAAACTGAACTGGTGACTGTGGGATTGTGGGATGTCATTGTCCGAACCTCAGTAGATCTAAGGCTCCCGCATTGGCTAGGGATTAGCCTCCGCGAGAGGCGGGGGTAGTAGTACTTACTGGAAAACCTAGCAGGCCGCGGGCGGGACGTCAAAACGGCGCGCCAGGCGCGCCTTCCGAAGCGGGTTACGCCCGTTCTCCTGCGTAGTTAGAGCGGAAATCAATCAAGTCTGGGAATCAGGGGCCTGGCATGATAGCACGGGTCCGCAAGTCCGCATACCGTGAGCAGACGTCCCGCTTCGGCGGCCGCGGAAGCGGGACGCACTCTAAAGGGGCTATTGGACAACGCCCAGAAGATGGCCGCTGGATACCCGCTGGCCAGGTTCGGCGTTCAGTTTGGTGACGGTGCCGGCGCGCGGAGCCGTCAGGGGTTGCTCCATCTTCATGGCCTCCAGGACCACCACAAGATCGCCCTCAGCGACGGAGTCGCCCTCAGCCACAGCCACCCGTACCACGGTGCCCTGCATCGGCGCTACGACGGATCCGCTGCTGGTTCGACCACCCCGGCTACCAGCCGTCTTCTTGGGTGTGCGCCGAGGCGCCAGGGGAGCGGCCGGTCCGGTGGCCGGGCTGGCCACCGCCGAGCCAGCCAACGGGGCCGGAAGTACCACCTCAAGCCGTTTTCCGCCCACCTCAACGATCATTCGCGAAGTCGCGGGCACCGGCGGCAACTCGGGGTCCAAGGCGGTCGCCGGCGGCAAGGCCGCCACCACCGGAGCGAAATCAGTGTCCACCCAGCGGGTGTGGACGGTGAATTGGCCCGGTGCCGCGGCCGTGAAGGTCGGGTCTTCCAAGACGGTTCGGTGGAAATGTTTGACCGTGCCCACGCCCTCCACCTTCAGCTCGGCCAGGGCCCGTCGTCCTCGGGCCAAGGCCTGCGCTCGGTCGCGCCCCCGGACGATCACCTTTCCGATCAACGAGTCATAGGAACCAGTCAGGGCGTCACCAGCCTCGTAGCCAAAGTCACAGCGCACCCCCGGCCCTCCCGGCAGGCGCAGCGACCTGATCATCCCGGGGGAGGGCAAGAATCCGTTGGCCGGATCCTCAGCGTTGATGCGGAATTCGATGGCATGGCCGTAGGCCAGAACGTCCGTGTAGCCCAACTCTTCGCCGGCGGCGATCCGCAGTTGTTCACGTACCAAGTCCACGCCGGTGACCTCTTCGGTTACCGGATGCTCCACCTGGAGACGAGGATTGATCTCCATGAAGAAGACTTCACCCGCTGCGGAAACCAAGAATTCGCAGGTCGCGGCGCCGGTGTAGGCCGCCTTAGTCAGCAGCGCCCGGGAAGCTGAACGTAGCCGCTCATCCTGATCCGGAGACAAGAAAGGCGCCGGAGCCTCCTCGACCAGTTTCTGATGCCGGCGCTGGACTGTGCAATCACGGGTAGACACCACCGCCACAGTTCCCTGAGCGTCCGCCAGGCATTGGGTCTCAACGTGCCGGGGGCGGGCCAGGAACAGTTCCACGAAGCACTCCGGGCGTCCAAATGCGGCCTGTGATTCACGTTGGCAGGTGGCCAGGGCCGGGCCCGCTTGTACCGCCGACTCAACGACTCGCATGCCGCGCCCGCCGCCCCCGTAACAGGCCTTGATCACTAGCGGATAGCCGTATTCGGCGCCGAACCGTTCAACGTCCGCGGCCGAATCCACTGGGCCATCGCTAGCGGGGACCATCGACACGCCTGCCCGGGCGGCCAGGGCCCGGGCCGAGACCTTATTGGAGACCAGCTCCAGTGCGGCGGGTGACGGTCCTATCCAGATCAGCCCAGCCCGGCCGGCCGCCTGAGCCAGCTCGGCGGATTCGGCCAGAAATCCGTAACCGGGGTGAACGGCATCGGCGCCCGCTTTGAGGGCTACGGCGACAATGGCCGCCGGGTTCAGATAGGTGTCCGATGCCGTCTGGCCGGGTAACGCAAAGGCTTCGTCCGCCACCCGGACGTGCATGGCGTCACGGTCTTCTGGGCTGTATACCGCCACTGAGCGGATACCGGCTTCGGTGCAGGCCCGGGCGATCCTGACCGCGATCTCCCCGCGGTTGGCGATCAAGAGACTTGAGAACACCATTACACGGTAAGCCGGACTGGCCTCCGCCGGCGCCGCTGCGAGGGGCGGTTTCCGGCGCGACCTTTTGTTGATCGTCTACAAAAGGCCGGGCCGCCACAAGTCACACACGGACAGTCCGAAGCGGCCCAGCAACTGGCGCAGCACCGGGAGGGACAACCCCACCACGCCATGGTGGTCGCCTTCCACGCCCTCAATGAATGGGCCGCCCAGACCATCAATTGTGAAAGCGCCAGCTACCGCCAAAGGTTCCCCGGTGGCGACATAGGCGGCGATCTCGGCGTCGGTGATCTGGCCGAATCTAACAATGGTGGAGGACACCTGGCCCTCGCCCCGGCGCTGGCTGGCCGCTTGGGCTGGTCCGGCCAGCCAATGACCAGTGTGCAAAGTGGCCCGGCGGCCGGACTGCTGGCGGATCCGCCGGGCCGCGTCCGGCGGGCCGGTTGGCTTGCCAAGGACTTCGCCATCCAGTTCCAGCATTGAATCGCAGCCCAGCACAAGAGCTTTGGGAGGAGCAGATGGTGCCGCGGCCTCGGCTTTGGCGCGGGCTAGGGCCAGAACTTGACCGGCCGGCCCGAGCCCAGGGCTGGCGGCCTTAGCGTCCGCCAGAACCGCTTCCTCATCTATGCCGGTGGCCAGCACGGTTGGGTCTATTCCGGCGGCGCGCAAAGTGGCCAACCGGGCCGGCGAAGCGGAGGCGAGGATTAGAAGTTCCGCCATTGGGTGCTCCTTAGGTGGTGGGAGGCCAGCTCAGGGAGAGGCTGGCCAGCCGGGGTTTGGGTGCTCCGGGCTGGGCGACTAATGGCTGGCGACCGTGCGGGTTAACCGGTGAAAGGCCGGACGGCTTTGACGGTGGCGGAGATTTCCTTGCCCGCTGGGGTCGAATAGCTGCGGGTCTCGCCAACCTTGGCGCCAACTAAGGCGGCGCCAATTGGCGACTGTTCGGAGTAGACGGTCAGCTCAGAACCGGCGGCGACCTCACGTGAACCGAGCAGGAAGTCGCGTTGGCGGCCACCAATGTCCGCTGTTACCACCATGCCAGGCTGGACCGTTGAGTAGTCCGTTGGTGCTTCGCCAACTAGGGCGTCTTGAAGTAGCGCCTTCAGGCTGGCGATCCGTCCAGCCATCTTGCCTTGCTCTTCGCGGGCGGCGTGGTACCCGCCGTTTTCCTTCAGGTCGCCTTCGGCGCGGGCGGCTTCGATCTTCTTGACCACCTCCGCCATGCCCTCACCTTGAAGGAACTCCAATTCGTGGGCTAGGCGGTCGTACGCCTCCTGGGTTAGCCAAGTCGTTTCGGTCATCGCGATTGCTCCTGCTGTTATTGGTCATGCCGGGGCGCGGTCCCTGAGGCGGTGGCGCCGAGCCACTGCCCCAGCCGCGCCGACCGGGTGCGGCGCGGCCAGACGCCGTATTTCACCGGCGCCCCGGGGCCGCCGCGCCAATTCCGGACAGCCCAGTGTAAGCGATCCGGGGGTGGAACCGGCTGATTGCGAGTTCTGGCCGCGTCCCGAAGCCAAGACGGACGCACCGCGTTTTGACCATCTGGCCAAAGCCGGGCTAACCTAGAGCGTCCCGTGTGCGCACTGGCCGAGGCTGGCGCATGCCCGCCCGGAGGCGGTACGCGATGGGGACGCCACCTTGTCAATAAGTGAGGTTTAGAGAACTGTGCGCACGTACAACCCGAAGCCCAGTGACGTCGAGCGAGCCTGGCACGTGATCGACGCGACTGATGTGGTCCTGGGCCGTCTAGCCACCCACGTGGCTACTCTGCTGCGAGGCAAGCACAAGGCCTTGTTCGCGCCGCACCTTGACACCGGCGATTACGTGATCGTGATCAATGCCGGGAAAGTCGCCCTGACCGGCGACAAAGCGGCCCAGAAGAAGGCCTACCGCCATTCGGGCTATCCGGGAGGATTGAAGGCCGTCAGCTATGGTGAATTGCTGGCCAAGCGCCCCGAAGAAGTGGTCCGCAAGGCCGTGCGTGGCATGCTGCCCAAGAATCGTCTGGCCAGCCAGCAGTTGGCGAAGCTGAAGATTTACGCTGGTCCAACCCACCCCCACACCGCCCAGCAACCCGAAGCTTACGACCTAACGCGGGTCGCGCAGTAAGAAGCGATATTCAAGGAGAAATGTGACCGAGACTGAACTCGACACCCACGTCGAGGAAGAGACCCCGTCCTTTTATACTTCCCAGACCCCGGACACCCCTGGCCTAGGCCAGAGTCTGGTGGCGGCGGGGCGGGCGCTGGGGCGCCGCAAAGAGGCGATCGCGCGGGTGCGCCTGGTGCCAGGCGGCGGACAGTGGACCATCAATGGCCGCACCCTGGAGGACTACTTTCCCAACAAGCTGCACCAACAACTGGTGCGGTCACCGTTCACTTTGCTGGACATTGAGGGCAAGTTCGATGTGATCGCGCGGATTGACGGCGGCGGCATCTCCGGCCAGGCCGGGGCGCTGCGACTGGGCGTGGCCCGGGCGCTGAACGCGATTGACGAAGAGCACAACCGTCCAGCGCTGAAGAAGGCTGGATACCTGACCAGGGACGCACGCGTGACGGAGCGCAAGAAGGCTGGTCTGAAGAAGGCGCGCAAGGCGCCTCAGTACTCGAAGCGCTAGCAAGGACCAATGGCGCGGCTTTTTGGCACCGATGGGGTGCGCGGCCTAGCCGGGCGTGTGATTACCGGTGAGTTGGCGATGCGTCTGGCTGCGGCCGTGGCGCGCGAACTGGAGGCAGAAGAGGGCCTTGGTTATGGGGCCAATGCTGCCCCGCCAGTGCTTGATCACCGGCGTGATGGCCGGCCACGGCGCCTCCGGGGCATAATCGGGACCGATTCTCGGATTTCGGGTGACATGCTGGCGGCCGCTTGCGCCGCCGGCCTGGCCTCAGCGGGCGTTGACGTTGTTCTGGCTGGGGTCATTCCGACTCCCGGCCTGGCCTACTTGACTCGCACCGACGGCTTTGACGTTGGGGTCATGATCTCGGCCTCGCACAACCCCTACCAGGACAACGGCATCAAGTTCTTCTCTTCCACCGGTTACAAGCTGCCCGATGCCGTCGAGGACGTTATCGAAGCCCGTCTAGCTGAGGATTGGGAGCCGGCCATAGGCGACACCCTTGGTGCCATCAAGACGGATGCCGCTGCCATTGACCGTTACATCGACTTTCTGGTTGACAGCGCGCCGCGGGGACTGGATGGGATGAGGGTGGTCCTGGATTGCGCCAACGGCGCCTCGCACCGAGTGGCACCGGAAGTCTTTGGCCGTCTGGGCGCGGAGGTCATGCCGTTGGCGGTGCATCCGTCCGGTACCAATATCAACGCGGGAGTCGGATCGACTCATCCGGGCCTGCTCCAGCGGGCGGTTGTCGGGCTGGAGGCTCATGCGGGTTTCGCCTTCGATGGCGATGCCGACCGCTGCCTGGCGGTCGATGCCGCCGGCGAGTTGGTTGATGGCGACAAAATTATGGGCATCCTGGCGTTGGCGTTGAAGGAGCGGGGCGAATTGCCCGCCGAGACACTGGTCACCACGGTGATGTCCAATCTGGGGCTGTTCAAGGCCATGGAGGCGCACGGGATCGCAACCAAGGTGACGGCGGTCGGGGACCGTTATGTGCTGGAGGAAATGATCGCTGGAGGCTACGCCCTGGGTGGGGAGCAGTCCGGCCATGTCATCATGACCCGCCATGCGACGACCGGCGACGGCGTGCTAACGGCCGTCCAACTGGCTTGCCAGGTCCGGGCTGCGGGGAGTTCGCTGGGCGAACTGGCTGGCCAGATCGAGGCCTTCCCGCAGGTTCTGGTCAATGTGCCGGAAGTCGATAAGGGCCGGGTTCGCGCCGATGAACCGCTGAATGAGGCCTTGCGTCAAGCGCGAGCTGAACTGGGAGACATGGGCCGGGTGCTCCTGCGCGCTTCGGGTACTGAACCGTTAGTCCGGGTCATGGTCGAAGCTCCCACTATCGCTCAAGCCGAGGCAATGGCTGAACATCTGGCGACTGTGGTCGCCCGGCGGTTGGGCCTGTGAATGGACCCGGACTGGATCCTCTTAGCTTTTGACCCCTTGGGGTTGGGCACCCTCTGGGATGCCATCAACGACTTTATTCGTGGGCTCGCCCAATCGCCTTGGGCGCTCGCGGCCGTTTACCTGGTGGCCGTGATAGACGGGTTCTTCCCACCTGTGCCAGCCGAAACACTGATAGTGGCCACCTCAGCCGTGTACTCCTCGGCTGGGCTGTGGTGGGAAGCGTTGCTCGTTTGGGTCTTGGGAGCCGCTGGTGCGCTGACTGGAGACACCATCGCCTACTCGTTGGGACGTTGGTTCAACGCTGGGCATTGGCGGATCTTCCGCGCCGGCAAGGGACAGACGGCTCTGGCCTGGGCCCGCCGGCTGTTCGCTCGCGGCGCTGCCCCGCTACTGATGGTGGCGCGTTTCATTCCTGGCGGTAGGGTTGCGGTCAACCTGACCGCTGGAACGGTCCGGTACCCACTGCGCCGCTTCCTTCTGGTCGATGCCGCCGCCGCCGTTTGCTGGTCCGCTTACTCGGTTGGGGTTGGGCACATCGCAGGCAAGGCGGCGCGTGAAAACCCTCTGCTGGGAGTGGTCTGCGGGATCGCCTTCGCCATGACGCTCGGCATCTTGGTTCAATGGCTGATCAACCGCCACTATGACCGGACCCCAGCCGCCGGTTCAGACGGGGCTGGCGCCCCGGCCCCTGACGACACTGGGGCTCTTGGTGAAACGGTGGTTCTGGAGGACCCGGCGGCCTCGACGGAGGACGGCCAGGCGGCATCGGGCGGCTAAGCCGGGTGGCGGTGGCCGGCCCCGCCCAAAAGTATTTTGGTGCAAAGATAAATTTCCGCGTGTTGGGCTAGGCATAAGGTCCTGTTGTTCGGTAGGCTCGCATGGTCGCGGAAGCAGCGACACATCAATGCGGATGAATTTCAGCCCCAAGAGAGGAACATCAATGAAGGCACTCGTTTACCAAGGACCTGGTAAGAAATCCTGGGAAGACGTACCCGACCCAACCATCCAAGATCCGAACGACGTCATCGTGAAGATCGACACGACCACAATCTGTGGTTCTGACCTGCACATTCTCAAAGGTGATGTGCCCACAGTCGAGCCCGGGCGCGTGCTCGGACACGAAGGTGTCGGCACAATCGTCGAGGTGGGCTCAGGCGTTTCGAAGTTCGAGGCGGGTCACCGTGTGGTGGTGAACTGCATCACCACTTGTGGTACCTGCCCCTACTGCCGCGTGGGCCATCCGTCCCACTGCCAATCGGCCGGCGGGATCGGCTGGCTGCTTGGCCACCTGGTCAACGGCACCCAAGCGGAGTACGTGCGGATCCCGTTCGGTGAGACCTCGCTGCACTCAATCCCGCCGGGCCTGTCGGACGAAGAAGTCATCTTCGTTTCCGACATCATCCCGACCGGCTATGAGATGGGCGTGCTCAATGGGGATGTCCAGCCTGGCAACGACGTGGTCGTGATTGGTGCGGGCCCGGTGGGCCTGGCCGCCATGGTCACAGCGCAGCTAAAGAGCCCGCGCCGGATCATCGCGGTGGACCTGGACGATTTCCGTCTGGAGGCCGCCCGCAAGAGCTTCGGCGCCACCCACACCGTCAACTCCGGCCGTGAAGGCTGGAAGGAAGAGGTCCGGGCGCTGACCCGCCACGGCGGCGCCGATGTCGTCATGGAGGCTGTTGGCGTGCCGGTCACCCTTGAAGCGGCCTTCGAACTGGTACGCCCAACGGGCCGGATCGCCAATATTGGCGTGCATGGAGCACCGGTGACCATGCCGATTGACCGGCTGTGGATCGAAAACATCACCATGACGATGGGCTTGGTGGACGCTGTAACCGCTCCAACCTTGATCGAACTGATCGAGGCGGGCAAACTCAACGTCCGGCCGCTGGCCACGCATCACTTCAAGCTCAATGAGATGCTGGACGCTTACGACGTCTTCGGCAAGGCCGCCAAGAACGAGGCCTTGAAGGTCGTCATCCAGTCCTGACTGACTGGCGAGTAGTTGACGGAACGGCCGTGTCGCCACCCGGTCTGAGGACGGGCGGCGGCACGGCCGTGTCGTTGCGAATGAGCGCGGTGGTATTCATCGTGTTTGGGCTTTGCGGGTCGGTGGTGGGCTGTGTAGGTACCGGTTCGACCGATGGCCTGTCTTCTACGCCGTCGGTTTCCGACCTTTCGGGGGGGCGGGGACCGGCGGCGGAAGTGGCGACGGGGTGAGACTGCGGCTCCAGGTTGATTCGCCAGTGGAGCTGCCGTACACCTCGCACTACGAGACGGCTCGCAGAGTGGTGGCGGCGTCGTATGAAAAGCAGGAGGATGCTTGGCAGCGGTGGCAGGGTGACTCAGAGAGCTTCACAGCCAAGTGTATGCGGGAGGCCGGATTCGACTATTACCCGGTCGAGTATGATGCGGAGACATCCGAGGAGGTCGCCGAGCGGTCCTATCCGGGGGGCGACACTCTCGATATCCCCTGGTTGCCGGACAGGCGCCAGGACGTGGAGCGTGTGGGCTATGGGGTCGTGAGTGCGGATGAGTACGGCGGCGCGGATCAGTTCACGGACCCGGAACCTGACCAGAACTCGCGGTACGTGGCGGGGTTGTCGAGTTCTGCTAGGCGTGAGTATTACCTGGCGTGGGCGGGCTATGAGGAGGGTTCCCATGAACTAGTCAACGCGGACAACTGCGGCGACAGGGCGGCCGTGAGGTTCCCGGAGCCTGAACCGGAGGAGTTGTCTTTTCTGGACACGCTTGACCGGATGAAGGGTGTGATGGGTGGTGGGCAGTACACGGTTGACGTTACGACTGGTTCGGCGAGAGCTGATCGGGAGCCGGCCGAATGGGAGTTGTGGGGGCACCCGGGTTACAAGGCTTTGTTGGCGGATTACACGGACTGTTTGAGGCAGGCTGACGGGTCCGGTGGGATTGGCCGCTGGCTGGGTGCTGGGGATGCGAACATTGACCCGACGGCGGTGTTAAGGCTGGCGGTCGCTACCGGGGAGGACGGTTCTGTGGCGCCGGCGGGCGGGCCGGCTCGTACAGATCTGCCGGAGGAGTCAGACTTCGCTGGGCTGGGCGTACCGTTGAGCCCGCTTCTAGCCGCGGGGGAGGACCTCCAGTTTGGCGCCGGAGGGCACCGGCGGGGTGAGTTGTTCGGGACTGGCGCCCATGATCGCCTTGAGGCGGTCGTAGCGCAGGCTTATCGCGGCGGCGCTGAGTTGGCCCAAGGTGCCGTTCGCGGAATCCTGGAGCATGTAAAGACGGTGGCCATGGACGGAATCGACTGTGACGCCGGCCCAGGTCATGGCTGTGACACGGGCCCCGGTGATGTCCTTGGTGATCGTGACGAACGCCACAGCACCGGTGTCGGTGTTGGGGCCGGTTACCGGATCTGTCTGGTTGGACAAGAAATTGCCCAGTGAATAAACGACCCACATGCCTTGGCCGTCCACACCGCCAGGGACCAACTCCATGGGCTGGGTCACATGCGGGTGGTCGCCAATGACGGCATCGATTTGGCCTGATGCCGCCAGTCGGGAGACAATCGCCCGTTGTTCGGCCGAAGGCACGGTCTGGTATTCGACGCCAGCGTGAATGGAAGCCAGCACCACATCTGCGCCGGCGGCACGGGCGGCCACCGCCTGCTTGGCCATGGCGGCTGTGTCGATGGGAGTGTTGACGGACCATGGCCGGGCCGGTGGCACGGCTATGCCGTTGGTTCCATAGGTGGCCGCGATGTGGGCGATGGTCAGTTCCTGGCCGTTGCCGGTCAGCCGGTAGAGCTGGGGTAGCGCGGCGTCAGCGGCGGTCAAGGCCGTGCCGGCGTAACCCATGCCATTAGCCTTCAGCGTTTCGAGCGTGTAGGACAAGCCATCCCAACCCTGGTCAAGCGAGTGGTTGGAAGACGTTGTGCAGCCATCCCAACCCTGTTCCGCCATGTCTCGGACTAACTCTGGCACCGCCCCAAAGACGGGGTAGCCGCTGGGCTTTCGGCCCGGCGGTGCCAGGGGTACCTCCATTTGGCAGATCGCCAGATCTGCCGCCGCGATCCACCGGTCAACTCCGGCCAGTAGAGGAGTGAAGTCGTAGCCGCCGCTGGCGGCGGCTGAAGCGTTCACCGGCATGTGGGTCAGCATGTCTCCGCCAAAGGCGACGGTTGCGGTCAAAGCGGACGGCACTTCCGGCGGCGCCTCGCGCGGCGCCGGCCGGACTGTGACGGTGACCAGTGGGGGACTTGAGGGGCCAGGTGGACTGACGCCGGCGGCATCGTCGGATTGGTATAGGACGAGTGCTAAAACTATCCCCAATCCGCCGCAAGCCGTGAGCGTTGACCCGAGTGCGGTCAGCAGGCGCCGGCGGATAGGGCTCACGGTGTCTAGCCTATTTGCCAAACCAGCGTTCGACGTGCTGGACGAACGAAGTTTCGAAAGCGTCGTCACTGTGGTGTTCGGCCAGCCAATCCGTCAGCGACCCGCCGGCCGCCTGATCCATCTCCTGGCGGCAAGCGGCCGGATCGGTGACGGCGCGCAGTAGCATCGCCTCCGCGCCGGCCAGGTCGCGGTAAAAGAACGGGTAGCCTTCAGGCACTAGCGCTCGGGCCCAGTCCCTATCCGGGAAGATGCCAATGGCGCCGGCCAGCAGGGCTTCAATGTATTCCAGGCCGTAAGTCTCCTCACGGGCCGTGGCCAGGAAAGCGGTGGTTGAGGCGAGGGCCTCCCAGTACTGTTCGCGGGAAGGCGTCAGCGGCCCGACCCAGGCCCACTTGTTGCGAGACAAAGCCATCGCCTGATGTGAGACCAGATGCTGTTCGGTCAGCCGTGCTGCGACCTGGATGGGTGCACGTTTGGCCACCCGGGTCACCACGTCGATGAACTGCTGTGGCTGCTTGCGTTCCGACATGTAGATGGCGGGGTAGAGCACAACGGGCCGCTCCGGTTCTTGCCGGGGCCGCAAATGATCCACGTGGATCCCCAGATTGACCCAGGAGATGCGGGCGCGCTCGGCCAGCGGTTGAACGGTCCAACGGCGGACATACTCATGAATCGCCTTGGCGGTCCTTTCCGAGTTGGCGAAAGTTGGGAACAGCGCACAGGACAGCGACAGGGTGGCCAGTTCGACAGTTGAGTCGTAGCGGGTCCAGTTCCACCACATGAAGTTCATGAGCTTGGGGCTGGCGGTATTGGCTTTGAGCGTCATCCAGGCGTCAGCTGAATCGAGCACGTCCATGTTGATGACAACGGTTTCTTCGGCGTCGACCATCTCCAAGGGGAGCACATCGAAGCTGGGGTAGCGGTGGACCTGCGGCGCGACCAGCGCGGCGCCGGGGAAGACCCTAAGCAACCGACGGACCAGAGTGGCGCCGGCGTCATGTCCGGCCACGGTCCCGTCTGATTCAATCACGATTCCGGAGTACTTGACGGCGATCTTCATGTGCTTCCTACCCTAGTGTTGGCGGATCGTCGGTTGGACGCTGGCCGATGGAGAGGCCGCGTCAACCCGGGTCGCGAAGGGCGTTGTCCAACGCCCTCCTAGGCTACCCGTACCGGCGGCATCGGTCTTGGACCAAAGGCCACTTTGCTTTAGGCCGCGCTCATCGTCGCTCAATAACGTACTAAAATGGGAACGTTTCTTCGAGGTTCATGAAGACCGCTATGACGATCCCCACCAACCCAATTAGGCCGGCCGGCAGACACCAACCGAGACCTCGCTCGCGGCCGTGGTGGATGCGCCATGCCGACCAGAAGGCCAGGATCACGGCGCATCCATCCATGGGTACCCCGAGGAACAGCCCGACCCAGGGAAACAACGAAAGGGCCAGGCCAATCACCGCCACTGCCAGAGAAACTAAACCGACCGGGCTGACGGGCAGCGCACCGGTTGCGTAGTCGGGGATCCGGTAAGTGTCGAGTGGTTTCAGTTCGCGGCGGAACAGGTCTTCCGGCTGGGGGCGCGCTGGCTCTTCCTGTGGGTAGCGGACTGAGTTCATGCACCTAAGCTAGGGCGCGAATGTGACGTAGATCACATTCTTGGCCGCGATGGTCACTCTTTGGACGCCCGGCTCCTACTCGAGGCCCTTGAGGGCCTCGACCGGTTCGATTGACCGGACCCGGCGCCTCAGGAACAAGGTGGTGGATAACGCGGAGAGGGCTGTCACGGCCATCGAGATGAACACCGATTGCCAAGTTATGCTGGGGTAGTAGGCCGTATCCCGGGTGTCGAACATGGTGACGTAGACGGTCAAGAACCAGTACCCGACAGGCAGGCCGATTCCCAGACCGATGGCCGTCATGACGGCGTTTTCGGTTCCGACCAGCCGTCTGATGTCGGCCTTGGTGAACCCTAGTACTGAGAGCGTGGCGTAGTCGCGCGTGCGCTCCGTGAACGCGAGGGAGCCGAGCGAGTAGAGCACCACGACGGCCAAGATGATCGCGAATACACGGATCAGCATGAAGATCGATTCGAGACCTTTGACAAGTTCGTTGCCATTATCGACCTGCAGTGATCGGTCCAGGACCTGTGCGGCCTGATCTGAATCCGAACGTTGTCCTGCGGGTGTCAAAGCGGTCGTGGGCGTGAAGGTGAGGCCTTGATCCTCCCAGTAGCTTTGGGTCACGTAGAAGCCCTGTGGCGTGGACGTGTCGATAATCGCGGTGAGATCCGCGACGACAGTCGCATCCGCCGCCGGTATTTCCAGTTTCAATTCATCTCCGGCGGCGAACGCTAAACGTTTGGCCATGGCGGCTGTGGCGTAGACGCCGGCAGCGCCTGGCGCCGCTTTTCCGTCCGCTGTTAGGTGCATAGAGTCGCCACTGCCCACCACGGTGAGGACCAAGTCTTCAAAGCCGCTGTCAGCGCGGACAATAGTCTCTTGGAGCAATTGTGTCCCCTCCGGCAACTCATCCAGAGGCGCCCCAGGGATCAGAGTAAGACGCTGCTCGTGAGTTCGTTCGACAGCGAAAACCTGCTTGACTTGGTCGTACATACTGTCGGAGACGCCGAATCCCGCGAATAGCAGCATCATGCACCCGACGGCGGCGATGATGCCCATCAGGAAGCGTACGCGGTTGAGCATTGAGTCGCGCAGCGCCCACCTGGCGCCAACGCTAAACCGATTCCAAATACCGGCCAAACGCTCGATGCCGACGTGGCGGGCGCGGCCGATCGCTTGGCGTAAGCCCTCTGCCGGAGTCAGCGTCAAAGGCTTCGCCACCGCCAGAAGGGCGCTAGCGCAGCAGGCCGCCACGATCAAGAGAAAGACGACACCTGACAGCGGGGTGTATGCGATGGTCCAATCCGGCAAGGCGAACATGGCTTTTTGGGTCCCGAGGACGAAGAGTGAGATGGCTGGCGCCGCGAGTGCCCCGACGGCCGCGCCAACACCACCCGAAGCGAGGCCGAAGGCCAGAAAATGAAGGCGGATCTGAGAGCGAGCGAAGCCCATTGCTTGGAGCGTCGCGATTTCTAGACGTTGCATCGCCACGATTCGGCGGATGGCGGTAAACATCGCCAATAGTGCCAACAAGATAAACAGCCCACAGAACAGGTAGGACAGATTCTTGATCTGTGCCACGCGGTCAAACGCGGTGGCGACGGAGGCCCTAGTAGCGCGGCTTTGGACCGTCTGGTAGTCGGTGCCGAGGATTCCAGGAGCGGCCTTGGCGACCGCTTCTGCGTCGCCTGCGAAGCGCACCAAATTCGATGGGCCCGCGCCCAATGTTTCACTGCCCAGATAACCGTACCCATACTTGCTCGGCTCTGGGGCACCGAGCGCTGGAGTGCCGGTGAAGTACACCTCGTCGGGAGACAGCACCAACCCCAGAACGTCCAGGGTCTCTGTTTGGCCGCCGGCGTCGATTGTCACTTCGCTGCCGACTTGTAGGTCGTGTGCCTCGGCGTAGTCGCGGTCCAGCCACAGGCCCGTCTTGCCAGGTTCCACGGGATCACCTTCGGTGACCGCGGGTCGCGACAAAGTCTGGTCGGTCGCGGATTCGACCCGGAGGTAACCGCCGTTGTCGGACTGATCGGTTACCCAGCCCTGGGTCGCCGCCTCTACCCGCTCCACGCCGGACAGATCTGCGAATTGATCAAGCTGAGCGGGCGTGACGGTGCGAGCCTGGATCCAACCGTCGGCGAGACTGTTAGATTCAGCGAACCTGTCGAGCGAGACCTCAAGCCCATGCCAAGCTCCTTCAAGCCCCACGTAACACAAGGCCGAGAGCAGCGCCATCAGGAACACCGCGAAGAACTGCCGCCAAGCTTGGAGGAGATCGCGCATCAGCTTCCGGAGCAGGCCGCCGCTCACCAGTTCCACTGCTCCCGTTCAACAACAGACGCGATCTTCCCGTTGCTGACCCGTATTATTTTGTCGGCCGCACCGGTCAACGCCTCATTGTGGGTAACGATGACGACGGCGCGGGCAGGATCTTTGGCCAGATCCCGAAGGACCGCTAGAACGCTCGCCCCGGTCTCAGAGTCCAAGGCCCCCGTCGGTTCATCGCACAGCAGTAAGCGCGGCCGTTTGGCGAGGGCGCGAGCTATGGCAACCCGCTGCATTTCTCCGCCGGAAAGCTGGAAAGGGAAGCTGTCGCCGCGGTTCTCCAGGCCTACTTCCGCCAACGCCTGGCGCGGATCGATGCGGTCTTGAGCGAATTGACTGCCCAACGCGATGTTCTCGGCTGCGGTCAGAGAGCTTATGAGATTGTAGAACTGGAACACGAACCCGACGTGGTCGCGCCGGTAGGAGGTCAATTGCTCCTCTGAGGCGGTGGCCAGGTCCGATCCGTCCACCATAATCGCGCCGGAGGTGGGCGAGTCCATTCCGCCCAACAGGTTGAGAATCGTGGTCTTACCGGAACCGGATGGCCCCAGAATCAAGGTCAACTGACCGTCATCAATGCCGAAAGAGGCCTGGTCAACAGCCCTAATCTCCTGCTCTCCCGCTTGGAAGACGCGGGTGACCGCCTTGGTCTCAATGGAACTCAAAGCTCCTCTTTTCTTAGTAGTTGTTTTCGCGTCACGTTGGCTAGAACCTGGTGGCCAACCGCAAACGCCCGGCGAGGGTCGGAGGACGTTGTTGCTCGATGATACGCCTGGCGACCGCCTCACGGCTGGCAGCTATGGCTGCTGTGGCGTGGCGGACGGCAACGTCCGGGGGCAACAGAATCGGAAGCCCAAGATGATCGGCTATGGCCTCAACGCGGTGCTCTTGAGGTCCGCCTATTACAGTGAAAGGGATCATGAGGTTATCGAACTCAGCCATTATGTCGCGGTCGGAGATCTGGCGGTACCGCTCCGAGACAGGGCGGTGACCATCGGTGTCCATCGGGAACTCGATGGGAAGATGCACCACGTGCGTGTAATAGGTCGCGGCGTGTAGGCGCACGATGTCTCCGAAGGCCCTGGTGTAGATACCGAAGAACGGCGCGAATGGAATCCCAGCGATGGCTTTCAAGAGTTGATGCCAAAAGGGAGCCCCGGGGTTGATACCGATCTTGCGGCGTACCGTGGCGTAGATCCATTCGTTAAGGACCGAGCCGTCGGAAATGAACGATCCTCGAAACAACAACTCCGCTTCCGCCCGGCACCTCTCTTCGAATCTGCGCAATCCTAGCGCCATCAGTTCCTCAGCGCTCATGTCTTGGAATCGGCGCCCCGGATACAAATCAGTGAGAATCTCGCGGGCTGAAAGTGCGTTGATCAGCGGCAGCCCGGTGGCGATGGAGAGTGCGGTCGCTGTGGTGGTCTTGCCGGTCGAGTAAGTTCCTGAGATGACTGCGCGTACTGGGTTAGTGTCGCTCATGCTCGTTTCCTCGCACGGGCGGCCCTGGGGGCAAGCCGGTCCGGCAAGGCGTGAGCGATGTCGGCCGAGCAGGTGAAGTGATCCGATCCTCCGGAGATCCTGAAAACACGGAATATCTGACCGCCCAGCGGCACGTCCCGGACTCGGTCGATTCCTCCCTTGACCTCGGTAGTCACTCCTGGCGCTAGTGGCTTGTTCGGCTCCATCTTGAGGTCGATCCGGCGCATCCAGAGATTGTGGGACTCTGAGCGTTCCATTTCATCGTGACAGTAGACGAGGGCCTGCGCCATCTGTGCGGCGATCAGGAGCGCCTCGGGCACCTGGACCCGGGATGACGAGGCGCCGGACACGGCCTCCACCAGTGCAGTAGCACTGACTTTGGACGCGCCAGCGCCGATCACAAGGTCGAGAATCCGGGTAGGGCGCGACTTCCACGGATCCGCGGCGTTGAGTGGCTGGGGCGCCGCTTCCATGAAGTACAGATCGAGGTCCAAGTTCGCTACCCGGGCCTTCACGGACAGGTCAGTTTGGGAGTTGATTCGGTCCGGCGCGTCGAACTCGACGGAAACGGCTATCTCCTCAATCGGCGCGGGTTCGTTCCCGGCTTTGACTACCGCACGGGTCATGTACAGAGTGTCAACAAGGGCTGGAGCCGGGTTCGTTACCTCGGCGAAATGTCGCTTGGTGACGTAATCTGCCAAGACGACAGCGTCCAGCGACGACACGTGCGTCGCCGCTTCCTTGCCTCCTTTGGCCGAACGGCTACCCTCGATGGTTGTGGTACACTGGACTAGGCGGACTGTGCGGTGCTCGGAGAATGCGTACCGAACCCGGGTGTGTCCCTCGCCGAAATAGCGGGATTCCGAGTCGCCTAGCACGGCGTCGATCGTCGCAAAAGCCTGAGACATCATTCCTCCTCGTTGGGCTGGTGGCGTGGAGTGAGGAGCTTAAGCGTGCAACTAACTCCTCGCTGGTGCCATTACCAATCCGTCTTAGTCGCCCGTTCTGGGGCACCGGAAACGCTATCATTCAACCGGCGCGTAGGCAATTCGTCCGGGCGTATAACACGCTTTACGTGCTAGGGGCTTGTTGATCGTTCACATATTTCGAGCAGCAAATTTGATCGATTGGCACAGGCTCGCCTGACCGCGAAGGACCGGTGGCGAAGCGCCACGATCAGTTCCGCGGAGGTGGCGCGTACCGTTCTGGAGGATAGGTTTCGTAAACGTAGTCAATGTCTTTGTCGCCCCGGCCGGATAGGTTGACCAGGATCGACTGATAGGGGCGCTGAGCAGCCAGTTCGGTCGCATAAGCGACCGCGTGGGCGGACTCGAGCGCGGGAATGATCCCCTCCAATCGGGACAACTGGTAGAAAGCCCGGATCGCCGAATCGTCGGTAGCGCCCACGGCGTGGGTGCGGCGAAGGGTCTTGTTCAAGAAGGCGTGCTCCGGCCCCACTGACGGATAGTCGAGGCCGGACGCCACCGAGTGGACCGAAGCGGGTGAGCCGTCCGGGTTCTCCAGCAGTACCGACCGGAAGCCGTGGAGGCTGCCGTCATGGCCATAAGTGAGCGAGGCGGCATGCTCTCCCAAGGACGAGCCGGTGCCTAACGGCTCCACCCCCCACAGGTCGGTCGGGTCGTCTATGAAAGCGGAGAAGATGCCCATCGCATTGGACCCCCCACCCACGCAAGCGACCACATGATCCGGCAGCCAGCCGGTCATGGCTTGGAACTGTTCACGGGCTTCGATACCAACCACGGCCTGGAAGTCCCGCACCATCATGGGGAAGGGATGCGGGCCGACAACCGACCCGATGCAGTAGATAGTGCTCACTGGATCTTCCAGGTAGGCGCCAAAGGCGCTGTCCACGGCCTCCTTGAGGGTCCGTTGGCCAGCGCCAACCGGCACCACCTTGGCCCCCAACACCCGCATTCGGATGACATTGGGGTGTTCTTTAGCGATGTCCACTTCACCCATGTGGATCTCGCATTCCAGACCAAAGTAGGCGGCGGCGGTGGCCAGCGCCACGCCATGCTGGCCGGCTCCCGTCTCCGCGATCAGCTTCTTCTTGCCCAGGTAAGAAGCCAGGAGGGCTTCGCCCATGCAATGGTTGAGCTTGTGGGCACCGGTGTGGTTGAGGTCCTCACGCTTGAAGTAGATGCGTGCGCCGCCTACGGCATCGGTCAGGCGCTTGGCGTAATAGACCGGAGTGGGTCGGCCCTGGAAGTGTTCGCGGATGTCTCGCAGCTTCATGATGAAATCATGGCTGTTGCCGATTGTCTGGTACGCCTCATGGATTTTCTCCATTTCTTGAGCCAGTTCGGGCGGCACGTCAGCGCCGCCGTAGGGACCAAAGAAACCCTTATCATCAGGGTATTCGCGCAGGTAGGGCTTGGATCGCATGGCAGGGCCTTTCTGTTGGGCGGCTAGGGCTCGTGGGGGTTATTCGTCTTCGAATCGGCCGGAAGCTTCCTCGGCCGCGCGGCCTTCCTCGGAGTCCGGGCTGACGGCCTCAAAGTCACGGTTAAGTAGCTGCTCGTTGACCTGGAGTTGGCGGCGCTTGACGTGGGCTACGTCGTCGAGTGCCACATCGGATTGTTGGGCGGCCGTCTGGACTTGCAGGGTCCCCGCACCGAGCAGGCGCTCAATCAGGGTCTGCTCGTAGGAGACAGCGTGGACACGGTCCATTGGGATGTCCCGGCCGGTTCGTTTGAACACACCTTCACGGGAGATCAGCCGGTAGTTGGTTAACGTGTCCGTGCGGCAGGCCCAGCGGATGAACGGCGCCACCGTCCAGATCACTATCGCGGCCGCGGCCAGTACTAAGACCGCCCAGCGGAGCCAATCCCAGCCAGACTGATCCGGGATGACTTTGAACCAAAAGACAAGCCAGCAGATGGCGGAAACGGCGAATACGAGCACCGGGGCGATCAGGACTATCCAATGGGCGCGGGCGTGGAAGATGACATATTCGCCGGAGGCGAGTTCGGACTTATTGAATCCCATGGGCTCCAGTCTGTCGTAGTGCGGCAGAATAGGCCAGTGCGTCAGCGATCAATCACCGTGTTGGGGGCCACCGGGTCCATCGGCCGTCAAGCGGCCAAGGTCATCAGCGGCCACCCCCAGGCCCTCCGAGTCGAGGCGCTCGCCGCCGGCGGCTCCCGGCCGGCCAGGCTGGCCCGCCAGATTGTCGAGTTTCGGCCGGCGCATGTGGGCCTGCCCACTCAAGAGGCTTTAGCCCAGGTCAAACAGGAGCTGGCTGCTCTGGGTGAGTCTTGGCCAACGGACTGCCGGGCAGTTACCGGTCCGGCGGCATCGGCGGAAATAGCGGCCCTGGGTAGCGATGTAGTGCTTAACGGCATCACCGGGGCGGTGGGGCTGGAACCTACCTTGACGGCCCTCGCGGCCGGCTCGGTGCTGGCGTTGGCCAACAAGGAATCCCTGGTAATTGGCGGTGCCTTGGTCAAGGACGCGGTCCAACGTGAGGGACAGATCGTGCCAGTCGACTCGGAGCATTCGGCGATTGCCCAGTGCCTGCGTTCCGGGCGGCCGGCCGAGGTAGAGCGCCTAATCTTGACCGCCTCCGGCGGGCCCTTCCGGGGTCGCGGCCGAGCCGAGCTAGCGTCCGTCACGCCTAGCCAGGCCCTGGCGCATCCCACCTGGGACATGGGCCCAATCGTCACCATCAACTCCTCGACCCTCATCAACAAGGCCCTTGAACTGATCGAAGCCCATCTGTTGTTTGACATACCGCCGGAACGCATTGACGTGGTGATTCACCCGCAGTCGATCATTCACTCGATGGTGGCGTTCCGCGATGGAGCCATAATCGCCCAAGCGTCACCGCCGGACATGCGCCTGCCAATCGCCCTTGCCCTGGCCTGGCCGGATCGTCTGGGCGAGGTGATCAACCCGGTCGACTTCGCTGATCCCTCGGCTTGGACCTTTGAACCAGTGGACAACGCCACCTTCCCAGCCCTGGACTTGGCCCGGCGGGCGCTCGCCGCCTCGCCGCTGCATCCGGCCGTCCTCAACGGCGCCAATGAGATCTGCGTGGAGGCTTTCCTCAATGGCACAATTGGGTACCTCGACATTGTCGATACCGTCTCCCAGGTGGTTGGCCGGTTCGGGTCCACGATCCTGGCAGGCACTAGCCCTACTCTTGAGCAAGTGATGGAAGCTGACAACTGGGCGCGGTCTGAAGCCGCCAGGATCGTGAAGGGAAGCTGTGCATGACGGTTTGGTTTGTTGTTGGGGTGATCGTTTTTATTGTCATCCTGCTTGTCTCCGTGGCTTGGCATGAGCTGGGCCACCTCATTCCGGCCAAGCTGTTCAAAGTGCCTGTCTCGCAGTACATGGTCGGTTTTGGGCCGACTTTGTGGTCCAAGAAAATCGGCGAGACGGAATATGGCATCAAGTGGATTCTGCTAGGTGGCTACATCCGTATGATCGGCATGTATTCGCCGATTCGGTCGCGCCGGGCCGCCAAGACCGGTTGGCGTGCCCGCTTGGCCGATGAAGCTCGCGGCCTCACGAGGGAAGAGCTGGCCGAGTTCGCCGAGAAGCGGCAAGCCCTAGAGACGGCGGGAGCGGCCAACGCGCCCGAGGAAGCGGACGGGACCGTCGGGTTGGAGGCAGCGGAGGACGCCGATGCCGCCGCGCGGGCCGAGGACGCCACGGAAGTCGATGACGTCACCGAAGTCGAGGAAGCCACGGAGGACGGGGCGGACCAGACGACCGCCCCACAGGCGGCTGACGATGTCTCTGCGCGGGCCTTTTATAAGCTGTCCGCTCCGCGCAAGCTCGTGGTGATGCTGGGTGGGCCCACGATGAACCTGATTCTGGCCCTGATTCTGCTGGTCTTGTCCTTGTCTGTTGTCGGCGTCTATGAACCTTCCACAACTATCGCCACGGTCAACCGATGTGTCACCGAGGCCGGGCAAAGTGCGCCGGATTGTGAACCCGGAACCCTCATGACACCAGCGGCGGCGGCCGGGCTGAAGGCTGGCGACAAGATAGTGGGCTGGGACGGTAAGAAAGTGCGCGATTGGAGCCAGTTCCTGTCCCTGGTGGCGAACGCCGAGTCGAAACCAACGACTATCACCGTGGAGCGTGACGGCGAGCGACTCGAATTGGATATCACACCAATGGTGATAGGGGAGGGAACCCCCAACGCCCGGTCGCTCATTGGCGTCACCGCCGGTTTGCTTGAGCTGACCAAGAAGCCGCCCACTGACGCTCCGGTTGTGCTGTGGGAACAGGTGACCGCCTCAGCGAAGCTGTACGCGTCCTTGCCGGTGTCAGTCTGGAACACTGCGGTTGACCTGATTGAAGGCAATGAGCGTAGCCCGGATTCGCCGGCCTCGATTATTGGCATAGCTCGGCTCTCCGGCGAGGTAGGTCAGATCGAGATAGAAGACCAGGGAGTAGATGAATCGAGAGTCCGATGGAGCACCTGGCTGGGATTGGGGGCATCCGTGAACATTGCCCTGTGGCTGTTCAACCTGTTGCCATTACTGCCGTTGGACGGCGGCCACGTGGTCAACGCCCTGTTTGAGGGCATCCGGCGGACGGTGGCGCGGCTGCGCGGCCGTCCCGATCCGGGCCCAGCTGATTCGGCCCGCTTAATGCCGCTGACCTACGCGGTTGTGGGGCTACTAATTCTGATGACGCTCATTCTGGTGGTCGCGGACGTGGTTAATCCGTTCCAGCTTTGACGTTTAGGAGTAGGGCGCGGATCGCCGGCCGGGCTGGCATACTGGCATGGTGCCGGTTTCGCTGGGAATGCCTGAAGCTCCGCTGCGTATAGCCCACCGCCGCCGTTCCCGCGCGATCCGCGTGGGGGCTGTGCCGGTCGGTGGCGGAGCGCCAGTCTCAGTCCAATCGATGACCACCACCCTGACGTCTGATTCTGACTCGACCCTACGCCAAATCGCTGAACTGACCGCTGCCGGGTGCGACATCGTGCGGGTCGCGGTGCCATCTCAGGATGACGCTGACGCGTTGGCGGTGATCGCTCAGCGGTCCACCATTCCAGTGATAGCCGATATCCATTTTCAGCCTAAGTATGTCTTCGCGGCGATCGACGCTGGTTGCGCGGCGGTGCGGGTCAACCCCGGCAATATCCGCCGGTTCGATGACCAGGTAGGGGCGATCGCCGCCGCGGCCGCGGCGGCCGGCGTGTCCCTGCGGATTGGGGTCAACGCGGGATCGCTGGAACCGTCGCTGCTCAAGAAGTATGGGAAGGCCACGCCGGAGGCGTTGGTTGAATCAGCGGTCTGGGAGGCGTCGCTGTTCGAGGAAGTCGGCTTCCATGATTTCAAGATTTCAGTCAAACACAATGATCCGGTAGTGATGATTCAGGCTTACCGTCTGCTGGCCGCGCGGGGCGATTGGCCGTTGCACTTGGGCGTGACCGAGGCGGGTCCCGCCTTTCAGGGCACCATCAAGTCCGCCGCTGCCTTCGGAGCCCTGCTCAGCCAGGGGATTGGGGACACCATCCGGGTGTCGCTGTCCGCGCCGCCGGTCGAAGAGGTCAAAGTTGGGATCACCTTATTGCAGGCCCTTGGCCTGCGGAAACGCCAGCTTGACATTGTTTCGTGCCCGTCCTGCGGGCGGGCGCAAGTGGACGTGGTTCACTTGGCGGAGCAGGTTTCGGAAGGACTCAAAGACATCAAGGTTCCCTTGCGGGTGGCGGTCATGGGATGCGTTGTCAACGGACCGGGTGAGGCCCGCGAGGCGGACCTGGGCGTTGCCTCCGGCAATGGCAAGGGCCAGATTTTCATCAAGGGCCAGGTCGTTGAGACAGTTCCCGAGGATCAGATCGTTGAAGTCCTCCTTGGCCGCGCCCGGTCCATGGCCGCACAGCTGGCTGGAGCGGAACTCGCTAACGAAAGCCGGGGCGAGCCGCGCGGTCCAGGTGTGCGGGTAATCGTCTCTTAGGATTGGCGCTCATGACGGACACCCGCGCGCGGCGGCTTGGTTCGCTGAGACGCGGGCAGCCCCGCCCGCGCCTATTAGGGGTGGAGGAGTACCGGGCCGCGTTGGCGTTCTGCCAGGGCAAGGCCGCCGATGGCGTGATGGCCGGTCATCGCATTGAGCGGGCTTTGGCTTCAGGGGCGTCTGGCGGAGAGTTGTGGGCCCAGGAAAAGCCCGGCGCCAGGCGTCCGGGTCAGTCGTTGCGGGCGGAGGACTTGGTGGCCGTCGTGTGGGCTGGCGGCAGCTTGATGCCGGTGGGCGGCGGTGGAACGGAAGCTAAAGGGTTCGCCGCGATGGCCCGTCAGCGCGGTAACCGTTACGTCTCAATGGTGGGCGATGCCGCCGCAGTCGCTGGGTTATGGGCTGAGCTTTCCGCGACTTGGCCTAGGCTGCGGGCTTACCGCCAGACTCAGCCTTTGATGGCGATTGAGACGCGGCCCCGCGGTCTGGCCGACGAAATGGTGGTACCGGCTCGCAGGGAGATGCTTGACGCTATGGTGCCGGCTTGCCGCGCCATGTTCACAGAGGAACTGGGGTTCCCGCCGCCAGGTCCGGAGGCGGGGTATCGGGCACACATTGGCACGCAGATCGAACGGGGAGCGATTCTGACCCGGATTAACCCTTCCAACGGTGAGGTCATTTTCAAAGCCGAATTGGGGGCCTCTTGCGGTCAATGGGTGCAAGTCCAGGGTGTCTGGACTAATCCCGCCTACCGCGGGCGCGGCATAGCCAAGGCGGCAATGGCTGCGGTAGTAACCTATGCCCGCCAACGCGGCTGGACTGGAGTGTGCCTCTACGTCAATGACTTCAACGCCCCCGCGCTGGCGGTATACCGGGCCGTAGGTTTCATCCAAGTGGGGACCTGGGCCACGGTCATGGTCTAGCGTCACTCGTTAGAGATTCGCGGCTTTGGTCTCCCCGCACAGGTTCCTCGCTGCGTCGGGGCACCAGTCGGTTGGCTTCACCACCGGCCAGGCCCAGCTCTTGGAGGGCCGCTGTCCAGGGTAGGCGCTCTTGTTCCAAGCGCAGGCCAGAAGCGCGAACTGCCTGGTAGGCGGCCTGTTCGGTGGGGTTGAGGGCTGGCAAGGTGGCGCTGGCCGGTCTTGGTTCGGGTACAGCCAAGTCGCGGTGGTCCTCGAAGGTAGCGGTGTCCATCAAGACGCTGCGGATGGACGGCAGCCGGGTGCGCAGACGGTTGAGGATGGCGAAGCCGTGGCTGTCCAGGTCGCCCCAATAGGTGATTTCGGCGCGCGCCAGCCAAGGCACCGCGGTCAAGGCGTCCACCGCGTAACCAGCGCCGAAGACCGCCACGACGCCTGGAGCTGGGGGTAAAGCCAGCAGGGTCTGAAGATTCTCCAGCACTATCACGCGTCGCGGTGCCAACCGCGATTCGGCCAGTTGGCTGACCGGAGCTTCGATGTCCGCCGGCCAGCCTGGCGCGAGTGAGGAATCAAGTAGCCGTAGCCGTAGCCGGCGGGGTGGCGTCACCAGGCCGGAGTCTGGGCGGCCGCAAACGGCCGCCAGGAGGTCGCCGGTCAGGGAGGCGTGGGACTCGATCCATTTTGAGTCGATTCCCCGGATCGGCAATTGGCGGACGTACAGGCCGGGGGCCGGATGATCAACCAGCCATTCGACGGTGCTGGCCAAGCGGGCGAAATCGGCCGGCGCCAGTGCGCCCAGGGCACGGGCATGACGGCGCAAAGCGACCGGCAAAGCGCCACTGGCCGCCTGGCCAGCCAACCCCCACTTGGCGCCCAAGATGCCGACACGCTCGGTGACGGTGGCCCAATGCCGGCTCTGCCCGGCCAGGCGGGCGGCCTCCTCGGCGGAGGCCGCCACGAGTCTTACTGGTACCACTTGGGCACCAAAGCTGGGCCATTGGCGGGCGGCCCATTCGACGGCCGGATCCGACCAGCTATGCACCCAGGCCCGGACGGCCTCGGTCTTGGCCAGAGCTTCCGATTCGGACGGCGGGCGCAGGGCTACGACCGGTAGCTTTGGGTCGAGGGGTGCCTCAGGGGCGCGGGCGAGTTCCACCGCCCAGACGCGGAAATTGCGGTCATAGTGGGCTTTCATGCGGGCCTTGGCCTGGGCGGGAGTGACCATGGAATCAGGCATCGGCGTCCGGTTCCTGGATCTTGGGGATGTCCTCGAATTGGACGGCCTTGACATGGGAAGACTTGAAATCGCGGCAAGTGACGAATCCGATTCCGTCAACGTAGTCCTCCAAAGCCCCGAGGGCTTTGAGCGGAGTGGCCAAAATCATGTGGAAGCCGAAGGCCACGAAGACATCCATCGCCATTCGAGTGAAATCAGTGTCGGCGCGGTCGAAGGCTTCGTCCATTATGACCGTGCCGTAGGCTGGCAGTTTGCCGGGTTCAGGCGCGAGCTGATAGCGCAGAGCCGCGGCCAGGCAGAACACCGCCAGCTTCTGTTGCTGACCGCCAGACAGCCCAGAAGATGTGTCGTGGACGTTGACCACCACACCCGCCCGGTCAACTTCTTCGCCGACGAATCGCACGTGCCGGCGAGTGTCAAGGCATAGCTCGCGCCAATTGCGGTCGGTTGGGTCAGAATTCGCCGGGTTGAGGCGGTCCATTAGACGGCGCATGGTTTCAAACTTCGCCTCAGCCTGGGCCCGGTCCTCTACTCCCCGCAACGAATCCGAAGCGATTGAGGACAGACTCCGCAAGAACTCCTCGGCCGACTGGGACCGGTTGTCTTTGACCAGTATGCGTAGGTGACGCCCGGAGTCGAAGTCTGACTCGCTCAGCGAGGAGTTGATTTCGCGGATGCGTTCCTTGATCTCTTTCGGGGCTCGCCGGATCGCCTGCCCCAAAACGCCAATGTTGCGTTGCGATTGGCTATTAAGAAGGTCGAAGAACTTGTCCTCGAATTCCGGCAGGCGATCCGCTACCAACTCGTCAAGACGGGTCAGGAAGCCGGGAGCGTCTTGCGGTCCGGGTTGAAGATCTCCCACCGCACCGGGCCAGCGCAAGGCGAAGTCCCTGGTCAAGCGGTCAATCCCGTGTTCGGCCGCGGCTAGGCGCCGGCCAGCCTGTTCGCGTTCGGCCGCTAAGTCCTTAGCGGCCTCGGCCGCCCGGCGGTCAATCGTCTCGTAAGTCAGGGCCCGCTGTTTCTTGGCCGCCGTGAAACGGGTCAAGAGTTCGGACTGCTCCGATTCGGTGAAGTCGGATTGGTCAGCGCCCTCCTCAAGGTCTGCCAAGACTCGCCGGACCGCATCAGCTTCCTGTTCGGCGGTGATCACTTCGCGCTCCGCTTCGCGCGATCTGGCCCTGGCCGCCGCCAGTTCCTTGGCGGCGTCATCGCGGCGTTTTTCGGCCAGGCGCAGGTCCGTGTTTGAGCCCCGGAAATCCGCCAGCGCGGCGTTGGCCTGTTCCGCCGCTTGGCGGGCGGCCGCCACGTCCAATTCTTGCCAGGTGTACCGGCCCAGGCGCTCAAGCGCGTCACGGCGGCGGCGTGAGCGGTCGCGTGCGGAGTCGGCTTTGCCGTAGGCCGCTTGGAGAGCAATGATCTGGTCGCGCAGTTCCTGGAGCCGGTCAAGCAGCCGGTCCAGTTTGGCGGTCGCATCCATGCCCAGCACCCAGCGGGACTTGTCGTTGATTTGGCGGCGGTCATCCTTCTCGCGGCGCGTGGCACCGCGCTTGACTAGGCCGCTGATGGTCACGGCCGCCTTAGCGGATTCGAAGGCCGTCAGGTCCGCGGCGCATTCGTAATCGTACGACTGGCTAAGGGTGCTGGCCAGCCAGGCCTTGGATGAGCCCTCCGCCAATTCGAGGCGGCGGACCAGGGAGTTAGCGGCTCGCGGCTGGGCGGGCGAACTTGAGCCGGACGGCAGCATCTCCATGACCACCCTGGCCCCTAGGTGGTGGGCGTTGGCGGCCTCGGTCACAGTCTGGGCATGGCGCGGGGGGACCAGCATGGTCAGCGCCAAGGGGCGCAGGACGCGCTCGATTGCTCCAGTCCAGGCAGCGAATTCGTCCTTGACTCCCATCAGTTCGCCGGCGAAGGGCAGAGCCTTGACTGGCAGGCCGGCCGCTTCGCAGATGATCTTGCGGGCTTGAAGGAGATCCGCGGGGATATTGGAACGGGCCACCTCCGCAGCGCTGTATTCCTCTTTGAGGGCGCGGTGCTCCTTCTTGAGGGCCATTATCCGGCCGGACAGGTCCTGCAGTTCTTCCAGCGCCCGGGCGTCTGCCGCCGCCGGGTCCGGCCCAGACAATTGGGTGGTTTTCAACTCGTCGAATTCTTTGGCCGTGGCCGGCGCTGGCAAGCCCGCCGCTTTCAGATCCGCTGCGACGGCCTCGGCGTTGCGCTGGGCATGGAGCACGTCCTGCTGGCGCGCTTGGCTTTGGCTCTCAAGGCGCGCCAACGCCTCACCGCCGTACTGTTGGGCGGCTAGGGCCGCCGCACTGTGCAATTGAGCGGCTTGCTCTTCGCGCTGGGAAGCAGTGTGACGGGATGTCTGGGCTGACCGGATGGCGTGTTCGGCACCGTCTAGGGCGGCCTGCGCTAGGCGGCGTTTCTCGGCGTCCCGCACCGCGTCCGTGACCTGGGCTAGGCGTGCCGCCCGGGCTTCCGCGGCCAGGGCCTGGGCGGCGGTAGTGCTGAGCGACCGCAGCGGTTCCAGGTGTTCAACCTGCTGGCGGGCCTCGGTGACACGGCTGTGAGCGCCGCGCAGTTCGTCGAATTGTTCGGCGGCCTTGGCCGCCAAGGCGAAGGTATCCGGACGGTCCAGCATGAAACCGCGGAACAGGTTATCGAGCGAGCCGAGTGACTTGGCGGACTGGGTCCGGTGCAGCAACGGCATGGCGCCGGGGCTTTCAATCCCCATGGCCCGGTGGAAGCGGGCCGAGAATTTGGAATGCTCATTGGTCGCCTGTAGATAACTGGGCCAGCGGCGTTTGATGCCGCGGACGTCCAGGCCGTCCTTGGCGAAGTCCTCAAAATCCAGCAGATTCGCGTCTTGCGGCAGAACCACGCCCAACTCCGTTACCTCACCGGGCTTGGAAGCGCCGCGTTTGGCGTGATAGAGCTTGACCAGGGTCAAAGACTTGTCGCCCGAGGTCTGTTCATAGGCCAGCAACACCCCGGACCAGGTCGCGCCAGGACGCAGGAAATCGCTGGTGACCTCACCGGTCAGATCATCGGTCTGGCGGCGCCAGGCGCCGCGCACGTAGGTGACCAAGGTGCGGTCGAAACGGCTTGAGGTGTCCGCGGCGGCGGCGTTGAACCGGACTTTGAGCCTTGGCACCAAGACCGTGGCGATGGCATCCAGCAGAGTCGACTTGCCGGAGCCAGAGGAGCCCGTCAAGAGGTGACCATGCTGGCCCAGACCGATGACATGGTGGCCGGCGAAAGTCCCCCAGTTGACCAGTTCAATCCGGCGCATGCGCCACTGGTCTCGCGGGACGCCAGCGCTGCCCAGTTCAAGGGATCCTTGGCTCATGGCTGCTCCTCCTGGGCTCCCGGTCCGCCGCCGTCTGGCTGGTCAGCCTGATCTGGGCTGGGATTAGCCCTATCCTGGCCGGTATCCAGGTCTTCAGCGCCATTCGCGTCCGGGGGACGGTTCTCTCCTTGGGCGATGCGCTTGAACTCTCGGGTTACTTCTTCGATTTCTTCGGGCCCAAAGACCAGCCGCAGGACGGGCGAGATCTCCGCCCGCCCATCCGCGTTTGGTCTTGACAAGAAGCCATGTTCGCGCAGGGTAGTCCAGGCGGAGGACACCCGTTTGGCGAAGGTGGCCAGGTCATCCCCGCGCTGGTCGCGGTAAACGCTCAACTGTTCGGTCATCTCATCCAAGTCGGTAAAGACGCGGTTGCCTTCGCCTTCGCGCAGCAGGAGCTGGCGCAGGTGCAGAGCCATGGCCGTTTGGACGAAGGTCAAGTTGGCGGTCCGGACCACCACCGGAGCGCTGACGCCGGGGGCGGCGGCGTTGCGGATGAAGGCGAGTTCATTGTCCAGGTCAATCACCAAGAGCAGGAACAGATCCGCTAGGCGCGAGCGGATCATCGCTTCATCGGTCAGCACGGCGGACCAAAGGTTGGGATGCATACCGGCGGAAATATACGGTCCGCGCAGCAACTGGACCAGAGCCCGTCTTGACACTTCGGCAAGTTGGCCGGTGTCTCCGGGCCACAACCCCGGTGTCAGGGCCTCGTCGTTATCTGGAGGCACCGGACCGGTGCTCATGTCTAGGTCAGTGGTCATCTAAGGCTCCTACGGTGAGCGAAGTGGCCGGGCAAGGGATGTTCAAACAGGTAATCCGGCGCCAGCCCCAGGCGCTCGCGGCCGGTCGGTGAACGCCACGCGATCTGGCGGCTGGTGGCGAGGGCCCGGCCGTGCTTCTCTCCCAGGACCATCAACCCGATCACGCTAGCGATTCCTTGCGAAGCGGGGTGAGAATCAAGCACCTCGCCCAATGTGACCGAGCCGCGCTTCGCCAGCAGATCGTTAATCGCGTTGGTCAGTTCGGGGTAGTCGATGTCGGAAAGCCGGGTCAGGTGGGCTACTTCCGCCAGATCTACCACTTCCGGGGCCGCGGTGGTGACTGTGCCGGCGCTGCGAGCCTCGGCCGGATTGAACAACGCTGGCGCGGTCACGGACCGAATGGGTGCCGAGGTCAGCGCTAGCGTGAGGTCCAGCTTCTGATACAGCCGCGTGTTGGGGGCTGCCGCCGCCGCAGTCTTGAGGGCTTCACGCAGCGCCAGATGAACCCGGCGCGATTCGGCCTGCTGGCGGGATTGCACGAATCGCCGCAGGGACCGGGACAGGGACGTCATGACGTCCCTGACTTCGCGGCTGGAATTCTGCATGGCCGGAACCATGGTCCGCAGTGACCGCCGTTCGGCCGGCTCCAAGGAACCGGCGAAGTCCCTGTCCAGCAGGGAGTCGAGGTCGTCATCGAAAGTCGAAGAGCTTTCCGGGTCATTGATCAAGTCATGGAATCCGACTAGCGAACGCCCAGCTTCTGAGGATTCCAAGTGGTCTATCCCGAAGAACACCTCATCCAGCACGTCCCCACGGGCACCCGTGTCATCTATCAAACGCATCCGGAGAGTGTGGTTGATGGACTCGATCTCAGTCCGGACCCGCGCGAAGTCGGAAGGTAGCTGCTCCGCCAAGGCCAGAATGTCCCGCGCCCTTTCTCTGGCTCGCCTGGCCTCCAGGGGCTCAAAGTCGCCACGCCGCACCCGCTCTATCTCCTGGTCGATGGCGTCCCGCTGGGTTTCCAAAGCGGCCAACCTGGTTGACGCTTCGGGGTCAGTCTGGATGGCTAGGTCGTGGATCCGCTCCAGGATGGTGGCCAGCCGCGATTCGGTGACTGCCTGGCGGTGTCGCTCCAACGAGCCGAGAAAGGCCAAAGCCCGGAGAGCGCCATCGGACAACTCAAGGGTTTCTTCGCGGCTGTCCGCGGCCGGGCGCCGTAACAAATAACCCTGCCGCAACCAGGCCTCGCAATAGCCCTTGCCGGTGATCTCTGGCAAGGACAGACGAGGCCGCAATTCCTCCAGCTCTTGGTCTACCCGTTCAAACAGGACCGGCGCGGGCAACCGGCGCTGGTCGCCGCCCAGGTGGGTTCCCAGGACGGTCAGGATCAAGGCGGCGTTATCCGCGCGCAGGAGACGCCACGCGATGTCTTCCTCGCGTAGTCTGACCGCTGTTAGCGTCCGCCCTAGTACCGCCACGGGGATTAACCATAGGGGCGAGGTCTGACACTCAGTTTCTCGAAGCGCCCCGGCGTGGGGCAGGCCTCGGCCGTCACTCCAGCTCGGAGCGAACCGTGCCGGCGGCGCGAACCAAGTTAGCCAAGGCGGCGCGAGTCTCCGGCCAGTCGCGAGTCTTCAGTCCGCAATCCGGGTTTACCCAGGTCCCGTCCCCAAAGGCGGCTTGGGCCGCCCTGATCCGGCCGGCCATTTCCGGGGCCGAGGGCACCAAGGGCGAGTGAATATCCCACACCCCTGGACCGACTGCCCCGAGGGCTCCGGTCCGGGCCAGATCTGCGGCCGCGCCCAGGCCGGAGCGGGCCGCCTCCAACGAGACGACATCCGGGTCCATGGCGGCCAGGGCTTCGAGGATGTCATCGAATTCGGCGTAACACATGTGGGTGTGGATCTGGGTGGCGTCCTGGACGCCGGCCGTGGCCAGGGCGAAAGCGCGGACAGCCCAGTCGAGGTAGCTGGCCTGGTCCGCCCGGCGCAACGGCAGCAGCTCACGCAAGGCTGGCTCGTCCACTTGGATAATCCGGGTCCCGGCCTGTTCCAGGTCCAATACCTCGTCCCGCAATGCCAAGGCCACCTGGACGGCTGTCTCGCCGAGCGGCTGATCATCCCGGACGAATGACCAGGCCAGCATGGTTACTGGGCCGGTCAGCATGCCCTTGACCGGGAGTTCAGTTAATCCTTGTGCGTAACGCGTCCAGGGCACCGTGATGGGTGCCGGGCGGGAGACGTCTCCAAACAGCACCGGCGGACGGACGTAGCGGCTGCCGTAGGACTGGACCCAGCCCTGTTCGGTGGTCCAGAACCCGTCAAGCTGTTCGGCGAAATATTGCACCATGTCGTTGCGTTCCGGCTCGCCGTGGACCAGTACGTCCAGCCCCAGCTCTTCCTGGGCTTCGATGACCTTGGCGATTTCTGCCCGCATGGCTTCTTCGTATGCGGACGCGGCCAGGTCTCCCCGCCGCCAGGCGGCCCGGGCGGCGCGGACTTCCGTTGTTTGCGGGAAGGATCCGATTGTCGTTGTGGGCAGTTCGGGCAGCGGATTGGCCTGGCGCTGGCAGGCGGCCCGTTCGGTGCGGGGGTTGGTCCGCCGCAGGTCAGCGCCGGTGACGGAGGCGGCTCGGCGGCGGACGGCGGTCACCCGCGTCAGGGGTGATTCGCTCCGGTCGCGTAGGGCCTTGGCGTTGCGCGCTAGTTCGTTGGCCACTGCGGGACGGCCCCGTGCCAGTCCACGCGCCACAGTTACCACCTCATCCAGTTTCTGCCTGGCGAACGCTAGCCAGCCCGCCAATTCGGGTGGCACCGCTTCTAGCGCCAGATCCAGTGGTACGTGAATCAAGGAGCACGATGCCGCTATGTCCAGTTGGTCAACCAGGGGCGCCAGGTGTCCGGCCCGCTGGAGCGCCTCGTCAAGGTTGGCGGCCCAGATGTTGCGTCCGTCAATCAGGCCCGCGATCAGCCGTTTACCGGGCAGCCCGCCGCGCTGCCCGAGCTGTTCCAAGCTGGTCGCGCCGGTACCGGTAAAGTCGAGGGCCAGCCCTTCTATGGGGCTGTCCGCCAAGACTGGGAGTGCTTCCCCGAGGTGGCCGTAGTAGGTGGCGACCAAGATTCGTGGCCGCTCAGTTGGCTTGGCCAGCGCCGCGTATGCCTGGGTCGTGTGGCGGAGCACCTCCGCTGGCTGGTCCAGGGCAAGACACGGTTCGTCCAATTGGACCCATCGCGCTCCTTGGGCCGCCAACTGGGCCAGGAGATCCTGGTAGAGCGGCAGAACCTGGTCCAGCAAGTCGAGCGGCTGGAACCGGCTGGTGGCCGGGAGCGGATCACCGGAGTTGGCTACCGGTTTGGACAGCAACAGGAAGCTGACTGGACCGAGCACCACCGGTCTGGCGGTAATCCCGGCTTCTTGGGCCTGTGTCAATTCACTCAGCACCTTGGCTGGGTTCAATCTGAATTGGGCGTCCGGCGCCAGCTCCGGCACCAGGTAGTGATAGTTCGTGTCGAACCACTTGGTCATTTCGAGGGGCGCGGCGCCGTCCGCGCCCCGGGCCAGCGCGAAGTACTGGCCCAGTTGCTGGGCTGGGTCGCCGCCGGTCGCGGGCGGGCCAAAGCGCGGCGGAATGGCGCCCAGCATCCAGGCCGTGTCGAGTACGTGGTCATACAGAGAGAAGTCGTTGACGGGAATCTCCGCCAGGCCGGCCTGGCGCAAAGTGTTCAGGCGCTCAAGGCGCGCTTCCCGGGCGGTGTTGAGGAGTTCGGCGGCGCTGAGGTGGCCGGCCCAGAAGGCCTCGGTGGCCCGCTTCAGCTCGCGGTTCGCGCCCTGGCGTGGATAGCCCAGGCAAGTGGCAGTGGTGTTTGCGGTGGGGGGAACGGCGGTCATGGTCTCTCCTTCGCGAGTCCTGAATTGGTCGCGAGCAAGAGCGGACTGGGCACGTGGTGTGCCTGGCCGCCGGTCACCCACCCGCGAGGTTCCGTGGTGCCGGCCCCGCAGGCGCGGGGCCGCACGTTCGGCAGGTATTCGGACTTGGGGGCATTGGCCCAAGAGGGCCTCGCCTAATGGCCGCCGCTTCCCGGGCCCAAGGCCCAGTGCTCGCCAGACTGGCTGACGGCTGTCGTTCCCCTATACCGCTGCGGGGCAGTCCCGGATTCGCACCGGGTTCCCTGTTGCCTCGCGCCTGTCGCCGCGGTGGGCGAAAGGAGCGAACCAAACGCGGCAACCAGCGTAGGGCACTGGCCGGGTGCCCGGCAAAGT
>JAIRXP010000029.1 GCA_031268215.1 Bifidobacteriaceae bacterium
AACTCGACCAGTGAGAAGCCTTCGTCGTTTTCTTTCTTGCTTCGCCAAATCCAATTGGCCATTGTCTTGCCTTCCGTTCGTTCTGTTTGCCGCCTATTCCCATCAGTGGAAGTCCCACCGCTGGGAATTGGGGACTTGTTCCCCGCCGCTGACGCTTCCTTGATCTATCTCCGCCTGGTGGTGTTCCCTCACGATCTGAGCGAATCTACCAGACCTTGATTTCTCAAGGCCGCGCTTGCGGTGCTGGTATCCGATGTTAGGGCCGCGTCAACCGGGCCGGCAAGTCCCGGGCGGGCTTCTTCACCAGCGGCGAATAAATCCCCGGAATCTGCCCGTGACCTGCGGAGACGCGGCTCGGACAAGCTTCAAGCGGCGGCGAAACCGGCGTTTTTCAGGACCTCTGTCCTAGCGTATCGTTTGTTTACAGCCATAAAAGCGCGATAACCAAAGGCCAAACATAGCCAGATTTCCGTCTCATAGCAGGGAGAAAGCACCGCCAGGGCCTCCCGGCGGAGCTGATCGCCCCGCACTGAACTGGGCTCATGCGCCCAAAGCCAGCACAGACACCTCCACCGCCAAGCCGACGGCCAAGCGTCCGAGAATGCCTAGGTAGAAATATGCGGCGGCCTTACCGCGGTCAGGGGGCGCAGGGATTGTCTTGGCTGCCTTCCATCCCCCGGATAGTGGTGGTAGCGGAAAGCCAGAAGCCCTTTTCCTTGCCGTTGTCGTTGTAGGCCCAGAAGCACCAATCGCGGCGGTTGGTCCCGGTGTAGTCCCAATCGACGCCCTTGGTCCCGGTCTTGGCCACATCTGGGCTGACGGCGACCACGACCGAGTCCTCAAAGTTGGCCGCTGTCACGGCGGACACGTCATGAGGCAGGACGTGCCAAGTGCGGTTACCTGCCGTTGGCAGGTCCTCGGCTATCAGGACCGAGGGCGTCTCATTCTCCTCAGTCCAGTAGGCGGCCAGTTCCTTGCCCATGACGGCGACGTCATTCCTGGTCTTGGCATCTTCAGCCTTGGCCCGTTGCGACAGGAACAGCCCCAGAGCGATGGTCGCCAAGACACCCATGATGATGACCACGATCAGCAATTCGGTCAGCGCGAAGCCGCGATCAGGGCCATTCTTGACCCGCCAAATCCTGGAAGTCATTGTCCCAAGCTCTCATTCGCCTTGTCCTCCGGCCCCGCTGGTAAGGCTGTTTCGGGTGTCCTCTTGGGGCTGGACGTTGCCCCCAAGAACAAACCGAACCCGCAGTCCCCAGCCGGGGCCGGTAATAGTCCGTTCCCATCCCCGTCCCAGCAGCTTTCGGGCCGCTACCGCGCCGGCGGTGTTGGTCCGATGCTAGGGCCGCCAGACCCGGGTGGCAACCCACCCCTAAACCGGCCCGCCGGGCCCAGCCCAAGAATCAATAGTGCAGCCTGACCTGCGCAATTACCGCGCCGCGAGTCCACTGCCGGCGGCCCAGAAGCAATCAGACGGGACCTGAATCCCAGAACAGACTATGTTTATCGCCATAAAGGCCTGGTAACACCCCGGGGCCCCGCTGCCTGGACGCCGGGGCCTGGGGCCGCCAAGCTAGAGGCATGGTTTTACCCTCCGAACCCCTAACCAAACGGACCCCGCTGAAGCAGCGCGCAACCATTGGATTGAAGCACCTTCTGACGGTTTATCCAGCCTGGGAACCAACGCTTTCCGCTCTGGTGCGCAATCTGGCCGTCGTCATGACTGTTGGTTCGGTCACCATGTCCGTGGTCAATGGCTTGCTGATGCTGGGCCCCTGGGCGGTGCTGATCAACCTGGCCATCCCGGTGTTCATCCTCTTCGCCATAATGCGCATCCGCCGGACCGGGCAGTTCAGCGGTCCGTTCATGGTGATGATCATCGGCATCTTCCTGGTCATGTTCCCGGTGGCATTCTTCGCCGTCGGCGGGATCCAGGGGCCTGTGCCCTATTACTTTTTCATTGGTGTGGCCATCACAGCGCTCATGCTGCAAGGGCTGCAACTGTACTTGGCGTTGGCACTTGAGCTGTCACTTTTTGTGGGCTGTATGGTGTTCGCGCTGACCCATCCATGGGCCATGCCAGACCTGCCGCCAGACCGGCTGGCAATGTCCATGCCGATCTGTATGCTGACGATCCTGATAGAGATAGCCCTGGTAGTCCATTCGGTCTACCGCTTCTACCTGCGCACGGCATTGGAACTTGAAAGCTCGAACGAGCGTCTGCGCGACACGGCCAAGAACAAGGACGCCTTCCTAGCGCTAATTGCCCACGAGCTGAAAACTCCCATGGCGATCATGTCTTCCCACGCCCAAGAGGCACTGCGGGCCCTTTCCGCGGCACCGCATTTGTCACCTGAGCTGAGCCTGGTCCAGCGTGACGCCGAGATCATGATGAACCAGGCCGAGTCACTGTCAGACATGGTCACCCAGCTACTTGACTTCAGCCGCATTAATGACGGCCACATGGTCCTGTCCCTGCGGCCCATCGCACTATCCGAAGTGGTCCAGTCCACCATGGCTGAGTGCGTACCAATCTGCGCGGTGAACCACAACCGGCTGCAGATGGCCCGGGGCGGCGCCTACCCCCAAGTGATGGGCGATGCCGCCCGCCTCAGCCGGGCGCTGGTCAACCTGATAGCCAATGCCACCCGGCACACACACAACGGAGCCATCACTATTTCGCTGACCAAAGAAGGGACGTTCGCCAGGGTCGCCGTTGAAGACACCGGCGAAGGTATGAGTCCCGAAGCGGTCGCGGCGGCCATGAGCGGCGACGGCGCCACGGCCGCCTCATATGCGCAAGTCGATGATGAATCCGAGTCAGAATCCGGCACCACCGTTTCGCTTCCAGTCCCAGTGGCGGCGGGTTCACGCCACGGTGGGCTGGGGTTGGGGCTACGGATAGTCCGCCATATTGTTGAGGCCCACGGCGGAGCTTTCAGTCTGGAAAGCGAACTTGGCAAGGGCACTCGCACCACTTTCACGGTGCCATTGGCGAACTGAAAAGCCAGATCAGACCATGAAAGTCAGGCGCTGGAAGGCATAACGGTGGTCATCCGTCAGGACCAGCTCGAAAGGCGGGTTCTCCTCTTGGCCAAGTTTCCCGCGGAGCTTGGAAATATGAACCCGCACCGTGTTGGTGACCACGCCGGAGGTGTCTTGCCAGACCAGTTCCAGCAATTCGGCTTGAGTAAAACCACGCCCCGGATTCGTCGCGAACAGGGCCAAGAGCTTCAACTCAGTGCTCGTCAGGCGGAGGTCCCGCTCGCCAATGGTGGCCGTGCCGGTGAGCAGGTCGATGCGCAATGGTGGCAATTCGATGGGCGCAGGTGCTCCCACGCCTGAACGCCTCAGCAGCGACTTCACACGGGCGCTCAACACACCAAGGTTGAATGGCTTAGTGATGTAATCATCCCCGCCGGCCTCAAGTCCTTTGACGACTGATGAATCTTCGCCGAGCGCGGTAGCGAAGATGATTGGCGCGGAACTGGTCCGCCTGATCTCCGGCGCCAGGTCGAAACCTGACCCATCCGGGAGCATGACATCCAGGACAACCAGGTTTTGGGAATGGGTGCGTAGAATTGCTCGGGCCTCCGCGATAGAGCCGGCCACCGCTACCTGGTAACCCTCCTTGGCCAGATGCCGCGCCACCACATTGGCCAATTCAGCTTCGTCTTCGACAATCAGAATTCGTCCGCGGGCTTCTCCGTCGCCAGCCCGCCGCCCTGCTTGGTCCACCTTCCCAGAGTAGCGGGCTCTTGACCGCCCGCCACCGGACCCCGCCCAAGCGCGGCCGCTCCGGCCGCGGGGCCACAACAAAAGGGAGGGCCGGTGGGAAGCCCCGGAAAACCCCCACCGTCCCTCCCGGTCCGTGCCGCCTAGCAGCCCCACAAAATCTTCGGCCTGCGACCGAATCTCTTGCGGGGACCCCGGCATGAAGAACTCGGCTCATTCGTCAAGGCTCTGTTCACCCAGTGGAGCTAGGCGGGCGTCAAGGGAGCGTCAAGCGAGCGCCCCGCCTCACCTCGTCACGGCGGCGTTTAGCGGCCAGCATCAACAACAGTCCCGCCAGCGCCAGTCCCAGGGCCGCACCCGTGATAGCCAGCACACCGTCCGCCCCCGTGAACGGCAAGTCCTTGGGGGCCAGCGGCGCTGGCTTCAAGTCCACCGGCCCCTTGGAGCCAACAACCTCAAAGGACACGCTATACACGCCAGATGAGGGGCCGCTGAGCGTCAGAATGTGAACGCCCCGCAGCGAGCCTTCTGGGATGACCCAATCGAACACCACTGTGCCATCTGAGTTGGCCGTGACCGCACCAACCGCCACCTCACCGAAGGTCACGGCTGTAACGCGCTCACCGGGCTGGAAGTTCCAGCCGGTGGCGGACTGCCGCTCCCCCAAGGCAACCGACGGTTTACTGACCGCGATCTTGGGGACGCCAACCCGCCAAGGAAGGACCACGGAGTTGCCAGCGCCGTCCGCCTCAGCGACATTCAGCACATCACCGGTCGCCGCCGCGGGCGCCAAGTCACAAGACCACTTCCGGTCATTGCCAACGGTGGCCGAACACAAGACCTCGCCGTCCACGTCGGTAACGGTGATCTGGTTGCCCGGGTCCTCACCAAGGCCGCTGATAGACGTTCCGTCCGAAGGATTGACCACCGGACTGCCTGGAGCGGTCGCATCGGTGAAACGGATGGTCGCCTGGGCGGGACCGCCGGCCTGTAACAAACCATCCGCCAGCATGATGTCCACGCCATCCACCTTGGCGGTGATCCGGTGGGCACCCTGGGCACCGAAGTAGACCAGCCGGGCAGCGACAGTACCGACCAGCGAATCCGGCGGGCCGGCAGTAATCAGTTCGGCAGGAACCATCACCGTGGCTGGTCCGTCCGTGCGAGCATCCGGCCCGAAGCTCCCGGTCCAAGTGCCGTCCGGCACGTTGAACACGACCTGACATGGCACTTGGACAGCCGGGTCATTCTTGTCCCAACAGACAGCCGCGTTGCCTTTGGCATCCCGGACAGCAGCCACGACCATCTGTCCGGCCGGGTCATCCGCCCGGACCGCGCTCGCGGGACTGATCAGTTCACTGTGAACTGCCGAAGGCCCACCGCCAACGAACACCGCCTCAAGGCCGTATTCGGCGGGATCATCCCGCGTTGGCACGTCCCGACCACCCAAGCTGACACCGACCTTGGCCGTCCCGGCCTGAGCGGTCACTATTTCAAAGCTAACCTCACCGCTCAGATCAGTTGGGAATGACCCACCAGCGCAGGTTCCCGCTGCCGGAGCAGGCTGCTTGACCGTCACGTGCGCCGGCAGCGACGGCGCCACGCAAGCTCCCGAAGACGGTTTCAGCCCGGAGGCTGTTGAACCCATGATGGTGGCCTTGACCGTGTAGGAGGAAGTCCCGTCCGCAAGCACCGCATGGGCCAGCGGATCGGTCTGCGCCAGGGTGAAGAACGACTTCTCGGCGTTCCCAACCGGGGCTTTGAAAGTGACCGTCCCGCTGCCGGCATTCTCAGTCCGCCCGCCGGTAGCGACCGTGCCGCTGACAGTGAAAGCGCCTTCGAAATCAGAGACGATTGGGACATAGGCCAATCCTGGGGTGTAAACCCCGCCAATCTCACACCGGGCCGGAATGGTCCCAGGCAAGTCCCGTTGGCAAGTCGTGACAGTAATGGTCTTGGCCACTGGCGGCTGGTTGCCGTCCACGAAAACTGGCGTTCCCAGCGTGCCCGGCTGGCTGGACGGGACCTTGAAAGTCACGTCAAGCCCACCAAGCCCGTTGCCATACTGATCGCTGACAACGACCTGGGCCCACGATTCAGCCGTCAAATCATTGTCTACCGCCACCTGATGGGTCTTGAATGACGCTTGGGTAGCCGCCGGATCGGGGGCCCGGGGGCTGAACCGAGCACCAACCACAGTTTGCGGATCACCCACGGGCACGAAACTTAGACCCCCGTCCAAGTAGGCCCGGACCCAGACCCAGACCGCTTGGTCCGCCGGGGCCGGGAACTCAAATTCGCTCACGCCCTGGGCGTTGGACGCCGGGGCGTTCACCGTGGTCCAGTTACCAGCACCGGGTCCATCAACGGTCCCAATGATCCAATCGAACCGGACCGGCACGCCGCTAACGGCATTGCCTTTGGCATCCGTTACCTTCACCTGAGCACGGTGTTTGTCCGTCCCGCCGACGTACTTGGTGTCACCGGCAGTCGGGATAGCAAGGGCCGATGCCGCCGGGTCGGCTTTGCCTGCCGTGTAAGCCAGGCGGACCTCACCATCACGCCCCGCGATCTCCTGGCCGGATTCGTCATTGACCGTCTTAATGGAGGTGGCCGCGTCCGTGGGAGTAGACCTGACGGTGGCCGTGACCACGTAGTAGGAGCCGGGCGCCGAAGCGGTCCTGGATACCACCGTGATGGCGGCCATCCCGTCAACGATGGCGACCGGGAGGTCGCCGGGGCCGTCAATCGTGTCCGCGCCAACCGTCCGCGTGCCGGCCGGAACCTTGAAAACCACCTGGCCCGAATCAGCCGGGTTACCCGACCCGTCCAAGACGTGCGCCACGACGGTTAGGCCGGTGGCGTGATCGGCCACCGCGGTGTTTCCCGGCTCAGATAGCCAGCTCTTACCCGCGTCCGGAGGACCGGCGCGGAACTTGACCGTCAACACGTCTGGACTGATTGTCACCCACTGGTTGGTGCCTATGTCAACCTGCACCTTGGCCGTGTAGGTGCCGGACGTCGAGCTATACAGATTCCACGTGTACGTGCCATAGGAAGCGTCCGCCGGCGTCCCGGTGTAACCCGCCACGCCACCGGTCTGGACTATGGAAACCTTGGATGTGTCCAGGCCGTCCAGGCGCACCCGGGCGTTCGGCACCAGAATCCCGGAAGCCGATTTGACCGTCGCGGTGACGGTGTACGCACTGGCCGGGTCACCTGAGGCGACTGGCCAAGCGCTGGCATCCGCCACGTCCGGACTGACCGTGTAGGAAGACTTTGACGCATCCGGCGTGCCCGCCTCGAACGACACCTGTTTGGGCGCACCCGGCACCAAGTCCCCGGCCACGGACGCCGACACGGCGAAAGAACCCGGCTCAGCCGAAGTGATGGTAACCATCGCCTTGCCGTGCTCATCGCACCAGGACTCCTTGGTGGCAGAGTACAAATCACAGGACTTGACCTGGCCCTTGGCTGGATCCAGTGCCGGTCCGGCGACAAGTTTGGAGCCCTCATCCACTGTGAACTGAACATCCACGCCGGGTCTTGGGTTGCCGTTGGCGTCACGGACCACCACCCAGGCGTTATGGAACGCCTGGCCGTTGGCTAGCACGTTGTTATTGGTCACGCCGAAGGTTGACTGAGCCGCCTCCGGCGCCACCGCCTGGAACGCCAGCGACGCTGGCGAACCAATCACGACATCCCCCAGACCGGCCGGCCCAGCGGTGGCCTTCCACACTCCAGCGCTAGTTGATGCGAAGACAGTTGAAGCGGTGCCGTTGGAATCGGTTGGTACGACCCGTGACACCGGCGCGACCGAAGACACCAGTTGCTTACCGTCCGGAGTGTACAGCCGGAATCTGATGGTCACGTTGGTCCCGGCCACGCGCACCAGGTTGTCCTGGGTGTCCCGCAGTTCAACTTTGACGGTGTACCCGTCCGCGTCCGCTCCGGTCGCGTCCAGCGGGCCACCCGGCGCCGCCGAAATACTGGAATGATCCAGATCAGGTGGGCCGGCCACGAACGCGACCGCGGCCGGCGAACCGCCCACGATTGCCTGGTAAGTCCCCGAATTACCCTTCTTCGCCTCGGCTGTGACCAGGTAGGACCCAGCCTTGACGGCAGTCAGCCGCAGGGACGCTTTCCCGTCCGCGCCAACCTGGCCCTCCGCCGAGGCACCAGCCGCCAGGGTGGTGCCCGCCGGAACCGCGAACCGCACCCAGGCGTCCGTCACCGGATTGCCCTCGGAATCCGCAACAGTGGCGACCACAGTCTGCTCCGCTGTGCCGTTGGCCACCGCCGCGGAGCCCGGGGGCGTCAAGAAGGTCTTGGTGACGCCATATTCGATGGCGCCAGCCACGAATTCGATTGACTGGTCCGCAGCCGCGATCTGGCTGGTCCCGATCAGCGCGTTGACCGTGTACTTACCGGCCGCGGTGGACACAAAATGCACTACCAGCTTGGCTGAAGCATCCGATACATATGGGCCGGCCTCAACGATCCGCACCCCCGCCGGTAGCTCGAAACCGACCGCCGCACCGGCCTTGTCCAGGCCATTGGCGTCCTTGGTCAGCACCGTGGCGGTGAACGACTCGGTGCCATTCGCCACCTTGGTGGCATTGGCCGGATCAATGGACCAGGAGGACTGGGCCGCCACCGCCGGATCGTTCTGGAAGACCACGTCACCTGTACCGATTAGCCGGTCGCCGCTCAGCTGAGCGGTCACAGTGACGGTTTCCTCGACCTTGGACGCGATCAATACTGACGCCTCGCCCGTATCAGAAGAATTGACCGTACAGGACTTCGCAGCACAACCCGGCGTAGCGAAATGGGCGCCTTTACCGGCCGGCAATGTGAAGGTAACCGGTTCACCGGACTTGACGTTGTCACGCAAATCGCGGACCGCGACGGTGGCCGAATGCGTACTCGTATCATTTGCCAGAACCGCGCCCTGCGACACCCGCACTGATGAATGTCCAGCGTTGGCCGGTCCGGCCACGAACAACGCTGTCTTGACTGTCGTGTCATCTGGCACCCAGCCTTGAACAGTCCCAGTGACTACCTCCGCCCGCACCGCGTAGACACCAGCGGCGATTGGGGTGAAGTCGGGCCAGAGGGCCACTCCACCCACCGTGTCAACCGTGGGACCAGTCAGCAACTGCGAGGCCGAACTCAACCGGTAATAGAACGTCACCTTCTGGGATGGCGTAAAGACGTTCCCGGAAACATCTTTCAACGTCACCTGAGGCGTGTGGAACTCCTCGCCGGCGATCTTCTTGGTCTTGTCGGGATCCGGATCCGCCATAGTTGGGATCTCAAACACCGATTTGGCCAATGACAGCCCCGCGTTAATGAACGTCACCTGAGCCGGTGAACCATCCGTGATGCCAGCCCCGCCAACTTTGGCCGTCACATCAAAGACCCCAGTCTTGGTGGACACCAGCACCAACTCCGCGGTCCCCTTGACGCCGCCCCCAAGGCCGTCAGCAGTAGCCAAGACCACTGTGCCCGGGCCAGTCAGATCGCTGCCGGCGGTCTTGGCCGTCACACCCGCGGGCACCGCGAATGTCACGTCTTGCTTGGCCACCGCGTTGCCGTGAGCATCCTTGACTTGGGCCGCCACCGTTCTGGTCGCGGTGCCATCAGCCGCCGCTTCGCCGGTTGGCGCCACCAGTCGGCTGTGGGTGGCGCTGGCCGGCCCAACCACGAACTCGGCGTCCCACTGACCATTGGCTGGATCATGCTTTGGGTCGTCTTCGCGCGGCACAGGATTGCCACCAATCAGCACGCTCACCTGCCAAGTCCCAGCTTGAACAGTCTTCAGGGCGTAGGTGGCCTGGCCGGCTGGGTTGGAGCCGGAAGCAACGGAGTGAGTGATCTTGGACGCACCCGGGATATTGACCGGCGTGGCCACAACAGTCGCGCTGGCGCCATTGACCGGATTACCGTCACCATCCTTCAGCATCACCTTGACCAGGTACGAATCCTGGCCGTCCGCCCGCGCCAATGGCGAGGCCGCGTTCCCGGCGGCCGAATCGACCCGGAACCATGAGGACTTCGCGTCAGCGACCGAGTTCTTGAAGTTCACTTGCTTCACGGCCGACTGCTGATTGTCATACACCGCCCGGACGTCAACACTCAGCAATTCCCAAACGGAATAAATGTTCACCGAGGCCCAGCCGTCCGCACCGGACGTTCCGGGAGCGGTCTTCGCGCCAGATGTGGCATTGGTAAACAACGGACCGTTCGCGGACGAATAGTCCAAGGCGAACGCCACGCCAGCACCAGAGATCGGATTGCCCTGGGCATCCAGGACCCGCATCCGCGCGTACGCCGGGGCCAGACCGTTGGCGAGTTTCACGTCGGAATCTACCTCGAAGGACGCCAGGGTCTTGGCCGGGTCCACCGGACCAGACTTGAAGGACGCCACCTTCCCGGACTGCGACACCTCAACGCCGCCGATGGAGGCGCGGATTGTCCAATCCGCCGCAACCAGCGAGGGGAAGCTCCACCGCGCTAAACCGTCCGCATCAGTGCTCTGCACTGGCCATGAGCCCGTCTGTTCAACCCCGCTCAAGTCCTTGTAGCTGTAAGAGAACAGAACCGCGTTGGCGGCGTTCCGGACCAAGTTACCCTTGGCGTCCCGCACTACCACCTCCGCAGTATGGGTCGCCACGCCGTTGGCCACCCGCTTGCCATCCGGATTGGCGCTATCCGGCACCATAGTCGGAATGGACAATACGGACGAACCGGCCTGAGCGGCATCGGCGGTGAAATCAAGCCAAACCTGGCCGTCGCTGCGGATCGCGGCGCCGGCGGCCGAATCATCTGTCTTGACGGCCTCAATCGCGTTTCCCCCGGCCTGAGCGCTCACCACGTAAGGCTTACCCGGCTGGTTCGCCGTCTCCGCTGTGTAAGACACCACCGCATAACCAGAAACCACCGGCGCCGTGATAGTCGCGTTGGCCCCGCCGGGAACAGGCGTGCCGCCGCTCACGCTGGCGGTCAGGCCATCCGGGACAGTAAACACCACCGACCCGCCAGGCGAATCATTGGAGTTGGCGTCCAAAGCATGGACCCGGACAGCGAAATCGCTGGAACCGTTCGCCAAGCGCTGCCCGGCCGGCTGAACCAGCCAAGACTTACCGGCCGCGACCGCACCACCGGCGAATCCCAGGGTCACCTTGCCACCAACCTGCTGCCAAGCGCCGGACGCCCAGACTTCAACCCGCGCCGAATAGGTGCCGGCCTTCACCGAAGTCAACGCCCATGAGTACTTGCCGTAATGAGATGACTCTGGACTGCCCGTGACCTGCGGGTTGTTCTTGTTCAGCGGCACCACCTGGACAGGTGAACCGCTGTCCAGGACAAGACGCACGTTGGCCTGGTCCACCAAGACACCGGCCGCGGAGGAGATGATGGCCTCCACCGTGTAGCTGGCCGTGCCATTCGATTCGACGGTCGCAGTTGGCGTCAAGTCTGTGTCTGGGCTAACTGTCCGCGATGAATGACTAGGACTAGGTTCACCAGCCGAGAACTGAACACCCGCCGGGGAGTCGGTGACCGCGTTGGCATCATCCGCGGAGGTGCCCAGGTAAGCCCGGACGGCGAAAGTGCCGGGTTCATTCGAGGCGATGGTCACCAACGCCAGGCCGGTGGCGGTACACCACGCTTCCTTGGCCGGATCGCTAAAGTCACACGACTTTACCTGCCCGGTGCCCGGCGTCACCGCCGGTCCAGGCACTGCCGCCGAACCGGCCTCAACGGTGAAGAACACGTCTTGACCCTTGACCGGGTTGCCGTTAGCGTCCTGGACCGCCACGATCGCGTTGTGCGTGGCCGTGCCGTTGGCCAGGACCTGATGGTTCGTCGTGGTGAGCGCCGATTTGCTGGCAGCGGCCTTACCGGCCACGAACTTGATCACCTGGTTTTCCGCTTGGGCGTTGCCGCCGCCAACGTTGGCGTTAACCGTGTACGCCCCCGCTTTGGCGGCAGTGAAGGTGACGTTGACCTGGCCATTGACATCCGTCTTGTGCGGACCGGCCGGAGCCACGGTCACAGCACCGGGCGGATCGAAGGTGAAGCTCACCGGCATATTCGATAGAACTGTCGATTTCTCGTCGCGAACAGTCACAACACCTTTGAAGCTGGCGCTGGAATCCGCCGTCTGTTCAGTGGTGATGGGATCCGGCGTGATGACGAAGAGCGAGTCTTTCGGGGAGGCACCGCCCTTGCGGAACGCGAAGTCATGGCTGCCCATTTCCGTACCGGTAGCGGTGCCGGAGTGAATGGTCAGCGTCACATCTTGATCATCCGTGCCGGAGTTCCGCAGGTACGCCTTGGCCCGGCCCAGCAAGGAACTGGTCACGGTCTGGTTAGCTTGCCCCAGACTGGCACCGGCGACGTCCGCGAAGTGCCCCAGCGTTGGGGTGGTGAGGACAAAGACAACCTTTTCGCCTTCCACCAGGTTGGAGTTGGTGTCCCTGAGGGTCACCTCCGCATAGTGTTCGCCCAGGTCACGGACGTTCGCCTGGCCCGGCGAATAGGTGATAGTGGTCTTCGACAAGTCGATTGGACCTTGGGTGAATTCCTTCTCGGCGTAGGTGACATTCCCGCCCGGAACGGTCGCGACCGGGTCATTGCCAACTTTGACCTCAATCCGGTAGACGCCCTTGACGGTGGTCTTGATCTGGTAAGACGCCACTCCCGGCGGCTTGCCGTTGGCGCCGGCCTGGACGGCCTGCTTGACCTCAGCGCCATTCGGCATGAGCCGGTAATAGACGTCAACCCACTGGCCGTTGGCTGTCCCGCCGGCCGCGTCGCGGGTGGTCACGGTCACCGTGTAGGAATCCGAACCGTCAGCAATGGCCTGAGTTAGCGAGGTGTTAGTCGCGGTCCGCTCCACCTTGAATTCTGACTTGGGCGCGCTGACGGCCTCATTGGAGAAACTGGCGGTGGGGCGTTTGGCGTCCGGACCAGGAGATTCCGTCACCGTTCCTTGGGCATCCTTATAGGTTCCCTTGACTGGGTAGCTGCCCTGGTAGTAGCTCCTGATTTGAGCGACACAGCGGCCATCCGCCCCAGTCGGAGTGGTGATAGTGGTCGCCGTGGAGCCGGACGAGGCATTGCCAAACCGGGCACCATCGCTACCTTCATAGAGCAACTCCAGCGAGCAGCCCGTGGCGCCGGGCAGAGGGTTGCCGGTCGCGTCTTGGATGGTCATATAGGCGGTTATGGGGGCCACACCATCCGCCCGGGCAGTGTCCCGGCTGACCGTTAGAGAAGCGGCGGTCGCAGCCGCGTCAACCGGTCCCGGAATAAAGGTCAGTTTGACGTCATTACGGCCGCCGATGACGCCTGATTCAGCCGAGTTCATAACCGTCGTGATCGCGGCGCCATCTTTCACAGACGCAGTGACGCTGTACGGGCTGCCAGCGGCGACTTGGGACGCCACAGCGATCTGAGCCAGGCCGGCGGCGACCGGTACCTCAACATCACGCGGCCCCAGATCACCCGCAACTAACACGCCAGCCGGCAGATGGAAGACCACCGTGCCGGTTCCCGCATCATTCCCGGAGCCGTCCTTGACATGGGCTTTGACCAGCTGGGTGAGCGAGCCGTTGGCGATCGCCGAGCCGTCAGGCTGGACCAGCCACGAAGCGCTGGCCGAGGCGGGCCCAGCCCCGAAGACAACATGGGCCTCGCCGTCGTTACGCAGAGCAGGGCTGTCCTGGGCGGCATTCCGGACCGCCTTGATATCCGCCCCGGCCACCTTGGCCGTGACCGCGTAATAGGTGCCAGAAGCATTCGCTGTGGATGACCGAACCTTGATGGTAGCTACGCCATCAACAGCGGCGGCCGGCACGTCGACCGGGCCATTGAGGGTGCCAGATGAAGTCGCCGCCGGGATGCGGAAGATCACCTCAGTGCCGTTGGCGGCATCGTTACCGCTGCCGTCCTTCAACCGCACCTTGACCTCAAGGGTGTCTGAGCCGTTGGCCTGGGCGGACCCCGCAGGTTCAATCAGCCAGGACGAGCCGGGGGCCGGCTGACCCGGCGTGAAGACCAACCGGACTTCGCCGTTGTCACGGACCGGATTGGCAGCGTCTTCGCTTGAGTCGCGGACCTGCTTGATCGCCTGATCAACGCCTTTGGCGTCCTCAACAGTGGCTGTGACCTTGTGATACGCGGGGCTGTTATCCCAGGTCGCATCGGTCGACGTGACCTGAATAGTGGCATAACCGGCCACAGTGACGGCCGTCACCTGAGCCGGACCAGCATTGGAACCGGAAGCCGTACCCGCGGGAATGGAGAAGGTAACCTTAGTGCCCCCGGCGGCATCGTTCCCCTTGGCGTCCTTAATGTGAGCCTTCACCTCAAGCGCAGCCGATCCGCTGGCGCTAGCCGTACCAGAAGGCTCAACCAACCATGAGGTCGAATGGTCCACCGGGCCGGGATTGAAGGTCAACCGAACCTGGCCGTCGCTACGGACCGCCGGGCTGGTCTGGGCAGAATCACGGACAGACATGATCTGGCCACCGTTTACCGAAGCCGTCACGGAGTGGTAAGCGGGATGCCCGCCCTGGCCGTCCGTCGCGACACTGGAAGAAACCCGGATGGTGGCATAGCCATCAACCGTGGCGATCTTAGTGTCATTGGCCGGACCGGCCTTGCCCTCAGCGGTGGTCCCGGCCGGGATAGCGAACGTCACCTCGGTGCCGTCGGCGACATCGTTCCCCTTCGCGTCCTTGACCCGCGCCATCACCACGAACGGGTCGGAACCGTTGGCGGTCTTAACACCATCTGGCTGGATCATCCACGAAGCGGAACGATCCACAGAATCAGGATCAAACGCGAGCCTCACCTCGCCGTCCGAACGGATCGCTGATCCGCCCATGTCACGGACTTCCTTGACAAGTCCGCCGCCCAGAGAAGCCGTCACAACGTAGTAGGACGGGCGGCCATCCCGGCCGTCCGTGGCCACCACCGAACTAACCGGCAAGGTGGCATAACCATTCTTGGTGGGCGCAGCGATATCCCGCGGCCCAGCCAACGAACCGGACATAGTGCCGGCCGGAATATGGAACGTCACCTCGACGCCATCGCGGGCGCTGTTGCCATTGCTGTCCTGAGCCCGAACCAACACATCAAAGGTCTCCTGGCCATCCGCTTTCTTGGTGCCAGCGGGCTGGATCGACCACGAATGTCCTGGCAGTGGCGCAGGCGCCAAAAACACCAGGTGAGCCTCGCCATCCTCACGCAAAACCTTGGCACCGGATTCATCTTTCACCTTGGACACGGCCCCGCCGGCTACCTGGGCAGTGACCCTGTGATACGGCGGCGTGTTATCCGCGGTGGCGTCCGCGGAGGCCACCCGGATAGTAGCGACCCCCTTGACCGTGGTGACCTTGACCTGGCCTGGTCCGGTGACACCCTCAGCAGTGGTCTTGGCCGGAATGTTGAAAGTTACAGCGGTACCATCCGCCACATCGTTGCCGTTCACGTCCTTGGCCCTGACCTTGACATCCAGGGTGGCGCTGCCGTCCGCGACTCCCTCAGCCGAAGGCTCAACCAGCCACGACGAAGCATGACTCACGGCGCCAGGCTCGAATTGGAGCCAGACCTCGCCGTTATCCCGCACCACGGTGGCCTCTTCCGCAGCATTGCGGACATCCGGAACGGGCTGACTGGCGCCCGCCGAGTCCTTCACACTGGCCGTCACCACATGATGCGCCGGCCCGTCAACGTCACCAGTGGCGTTCTTGGAAGCCACACTGACCGTGGCATAACCCTTGACAGTCTTGGTTTCAATGGTGGTCTTGCCATTATCCGTACCCGAAGAAGTACCAGCCGGAATGGTGAACGTCACCACAGTGCCGTCCGCCACGGCATTGCCAGTAGCGTCAGTAACATGAACGGCCACCGGCTGGGTGGCCTGGCCATCCGCCAAGGCTTTGCCGTCCGGCTGGACCAGCCACCATTTGTTCGCCGGGCCAGGCACCAGGTGAGCGTCCTTGTTTCCGCTGGCAGCTAGCTTGGCCACCAGAGTTCCACCGACCTTGACGCCAATCTCCCAGTCACCTGGTGCGGAGCCGGAGAAGCTGGCAGTGTATTCCCCTGGCACAGTGGCGGAATGAGTGAAAGCACCCACCGAGATCTTGGAGTCGCCGTCAACACCGTAAGCCCCGATCGCACCCGCCGCCGTGGTAATGGCCAGGTCCTGGCTATCCCACAGATGGACCGTGACCGTGCCAGTGTCCTTACCATTCGCCACTACCGTGGCCGTTGACACCGTGAAATCAGCGCGATCAGCCGGTGAATCGATCCACTTCAACGTCTTGGGCGAACCGGCCACAGCCGTCCAAGTGCCGCCTATCTCAACCTCAGCGCTGATGGTACAAGCACCGGCGATCTTCGATGTGACAGTATCTGAGACCTTGCCTACCGGGGAAGTCCTCGCCTCAATGGTCTTCAGGCCATTAGAAAACGCAGCGGAACACGGCAAGTCCCCCGATTGACCGGTGTTGGCCAGAACCAACCGAACCTTCGCTTGATCAATCGCGTTATTGCGGCCAGAGTCCCAGACGCGGACGTTGGCGTGATAGGAAGCGCCGGTGGCGCGGTCCACCGGGACGCCATCGGGCGTGTCGTTGACATCATCCCAATCATCCTGCGGCTTGGTTTCCCCGGGGTTAGTTGTCGGATCACCCAAGACGAAAACCGAGGACCCGCCACTGGCCGGCGGAGTCACGAACACCGCTGTGACGTACTCCTTGGTCGGATCGTCATGACTCCTGACCAGGAAACTCTGGGCGGCGGCGCCGTCCTCAGCGGTGTACTTGACCGTGATGTCCTTGGCCCCAGCCAAAGACGCGTACACGGTCAAGGCATAAACCCCGGCCGCGCACTTGCCGCTGTCGAGAGCTGCGGCACAACTAAACTGACCGGTTGCTTCGGAGTAATACACGCCGGTCGTCTTATCGCCGTGGGCCGGGCTGACAGCAGTCAGGCGACCGGCCGCCGCCGCGCCGGTATAAGCGTTGCCAGCCGAATCCTTCAACGTCACCGTGATGACCTGTTTACCCCAGGTGCTAGCTGAGGCGTTCGGATCATCATGGTTAGCGAGTTCGCCCTTGTCCTGGGTGACAGTCATTGACGAACCGGCCTGAGCGGCATCGCGCGTCTTGAAGACAATGGTGGCGTCCCCAGCCAGCGTTAAGGCGGACCCAGCACCGTTGTCATACTTGACCTTCAAGCCCTTATAGCTTCGGGCTAAGGAAGACCAAAGCTTGACGTTGTACTTGCCTTCGTTTCCGGCGGCAGCGTCCTCCGTGATCTCAACCATTGACGCGGGCGGGGCGGATTCCGCCCAGGTCAAGTGACCCTTGGCGACCGCCCCCTTCACCGGGTTGCCGCTCCCGTCACGCAGAACCACCACGCCAGTGTGATAATCAGCTACGTCCGTAGTCTTCGCCGCCGTGGCGAACTTGTTACCAGTGGATGTGATCTCGAAAGAAGACCGCGCCGAATCTGGGCTGCCAGCCGTGAACCAGATCTGAACCGGCGAAGTGCTAGTCGGCTGACTAGAAGCGGCGTTGTTGAGCGGATCGTTGCCAATAGCGGCCGAAAGGTCGTAGCCACCCGCAACCGCAGCGGCGACCCGCACTTTCTGCGTACAGGCACCGTCCTCGCCAATCTGGCAAACATGCGTCTGGCCGGCCGAAGAATCCTGCCAGCTACTGCCACCATCCGGCGAATACTGGAAACGAGCGCCGGTGGCCGTCGCTCCCGTGCCGGCCCTCGCAGACAAACTCAAGGTGACCTGGGCACCCACGGCGGGTACGTCAGTTGAGACGCCGGCCGCACTGACCGCTTTGCCCTTAGCATCCACCGTCACCGCCGAATAGCCGGTCGCCGCCGCCAACGGGTTGGCCTCGTTATCACTCGGGACGGCCGTGACCGTGGAATCCTCGGCCGAGCCCTTAGGCACATAGGTCAGCCGGCAAGTAATGTCCTGGCTGGCCTGCGAACCCGGGATGGTGAGGGAGGCCGCCGCGGCGTCCACAGTCGCGGTGACCGCGGCGCCCGTCAGGCTATCGAAACAGTAAGTATCACTGGCCACCCCGTTGGCGGACCGCGTTCCCAACCCCCAACCGTTCAGGGAGGTCGCGCCTGGCCCGCCCACACCGGAAGTAGTAATGGTCACAGCCGCGGACCGCGACACAATGGCATGCCCTGAGCCGGAGGCAACGAAACCATTGGTGTCATTCGTGGCGATGGCGGCCGTGGTCTTTGACGGCGCCTTAGCGGAGATATTCGCCAGGCCCAAGCTGACGTGAGCCGGCACGGACCCCACCGTCCGGGCCCGCAACCGCACCACGGCGCCCGCCAAACCAAGCTGGTAGTCCTCCACCTCCCCGGTGGGCACCCACGGTGCCGTGTTTGGCGGGGCGGGCGCCCGCGAAACCGGACTGACTGAAGAGTCGAGCGCCGCCCGGGCGCGGGCATAGACCGGAATGACGTCGCTGGCAGTGACATTCGGGGCCTTATATGTGCAATAGACATAGCCGGACTGATCAGGCGTGGCCTCACAGCCGCCCAGACCGCTTCCCACTAGTGGCGTGTCGAAAGTGGTGGCAGCGGTGGAACTAGCCACTCCGCTGATCCATGCCCTGACCGTCGCGGCCGCCACGGCCGCTTTGTCCCCTGAGGCCTTCACCCGGAAGCGATAATCCTGGCCCACCGCCATGGCCTCGCCCTGCGCCGCCGTCCAATCCCGCTGGGCATCAGTTTGCCCCGAAACCACCGGAGCCATTTCCAGGCCGTCGTCAGCAGGATGAGCATCCGCCGCCGCATGGGCCTCGCCATCAGGGTAAATACCGGCCTTGGCGCCAAGGTAGAGATAATCCTGACCGGCCCTTTGAGGGTTAGCGTACGGGCCGGCATCGGCGTTCTTAGTTAGGTAAGGACTGGGAGCGTCCCCCCAAGACCCGGCCGTAGTGACGCCGAAATCAGCCTTCACCACGGCAGTGTCTGTGTTCATTGACACCTTGGAGACAATCGCGGCTCCGCCGGTAGCGTCCACTGGATTGCCAGTTTGATCCACGGCCGCCACTTCCAGCGCATCAATCCGATCCGCACGGGCGCCGTAGCAAGGCCCTGAGGTGGTCTTGGCTTGGTAGTCGCCATTGGCGTCAGCGCAATAAGCGATGAGCGTGTTCTTCGGGTCAGCGGCGCCGGGGCCGGAAGTGAACTCCCCCGCCGAGGCATAAGTCTGGACAGCGTTCGCCCCGTTGATAGTTGGCCGCTTGAGCCGGACCATGAACTCATGGCTGGCCGAATTCAGCAGCGCCGAATAGTTGCCGTCAGCATTGGTCAACAAACCGGACGAACGTTTGGTCCAAGTCGTCGAACCCTGTGCTGCCTCGCCTTCGAATAGTTCCAGTTCAAGGCCCGCGATACCCTTTTCGCCAGCGTCAATCACGCCGTTGCCGTTCGTGTCGTTGTAGACCCGGCCTTCGATCACGGGAGCGGCCTGTGCGCCGCCCAGATCTCGCGGATCGAAGGCAGACCCCGTAGACAACCGGCTGACATCGCCAGACAGCGGGTTCCAGCGCCAAAGGCTGTCATCCTGATGGACCGTGTACAAGGCGCCATCCATGAACGCCATACCCCAAACGGCCGATGCCGTCGTGACAGCTCCGTTGAATCCCTTGACGATTTCGTAGTACCAAGTTCCAGAAGTCGGCTCGCCGGCGCCATCTGTAGGAATGACCACTCGCAGCAGCGCGTGCTGGCTGCTGCTTCCAGTCAGCATCAAGTACAGATTGCCGTTGGCGTCAATCGCCATGTCTGAGCCGGCGTACCAGGTGTTCGGCCCGGAGGTTCCCATCAGGGAAGTCCACTGTTGGTTGAGGCTCCGTCCGCCCTGCGCGACGATCTTCCGTGTGCTAGTGACGCATTCAAAACGTTCATTCACGGTAGCCCTGAGGATTCTTGGTACAACCGTTGTGATTTCGAGTAGAGACCCGGACATCGCTGGCGCCGCTGCTCCCGCCACGGAGTAGAGATAGCCGTTCTTTTGGTTTACTTCACCGCTCCACTGTTCCGTCGTTCCGCCATCGTTGCAGGTGGGCAGGGTTCCCCAAGACTTGCCGTCAACGACTCCGTTGCCTTTGCTCGCGAACACCGAGACGGTCCCGCCAGCGTTGTAATCCACCATGTGAAGCGTGTCGCCGCCACCAATCGGCTTGAAGATGGGGCCAATCGCCACGGTCTCATACCCGGGAGCGGCTGTGCCGTTCTCGGTCCGCGACGAGGAGAACATGATGGGGGCAGCCCCCGCCGGCGAGGTCAAGTTCTGGGGATCCGTCCAGGCCCGTGGCTGATCAAACGGCACCGTCTTGACCCACAGTTGGTTCTTCCTGAAGACGCCATCCCAGTTGTTCTGCAACTGGACCGCGCCAGCAGGTTCCGCACCCATCCAGCTTTGGGCAAGGGTCACCCCTCCAAGCGCGATCGCGCCGACCGTCAGCAAGACCACCGGCCGCGTGATGGCGTCCGGCAGACGCTTCAGGATCTTAGTTGGGAGGGGAGCTGGGGTGGGCCGCGAGCTGTGGTGAGAGCTCATTACTACTGACTTACTTCCTTGCACGGTACTGCTAAGACCCCTGCCGGTGATGGCAGGAACCGGCCCAACCGCGACCCGCCCAAGGGGAGGGCCACGCCCGAATCTGGCGGAAGAACTCCGCTGCTCTGCTATAAAGCTGGAACAGAGACAGACCCGCCAGATACACACCGGGACGCAACTCCCGACGAGGGTTACGGAGAGACTATTGGCTCCCCTTCGCCGCCCCCTTTGGTTGCTGTGTAGTTCCACTCAGCCATCGCTGAGCGGGCCTGTCAGCCCCGCACAAAGCGCTTGACCTGGACAAATGCGCCTGCCCTTGGCGTGGGCCCGGTTGGGCTCATGACGCCAAGCACAGCTGCCATTGCCTCATTATCTCCACCAACTGGCCGGGATCCTTGGGGGAGGCGGCGGTCAAGCCGCTCGGGAAGGCTGTTTCTGCCCCCACGAATCAGACTGGGTGACACTTTGGCCTGGCCAACCACCAGATGACCGCAGTCGTCCCCAGACCTGACGGAGGAGCGTCGGCCAGGGCCGCGAGGGCCCGCGACAGTTCCACCAGGCCTGTTGGCGTTCTGGGGAAGCGCCGCTGGTGGCAGAACACCACACCGCAGTGGT
>JAIRXP010000049.1 GCA_031268215.1 Bifidobacteriaceae bacterium
CGAGATCGACCAGTACATCGACTGGGCGCGCTGGCATCGCGCGGATGACCTTTTGCAGGAAATCAGCGTGCCGCTGCCGGACTCGGTGGTGGCGATCATCGACCGGGAGGCGGCCAGGCAGGGCAAAGACCGCCTAGAACTGATGCGCCGCTGGCTGACCGATAAGGCCCACAGCCTCGAAGAGACCGGCCGCGCGGGCTGAACGGCCTTCGCCGGGATCTGCGGACCGCGCGCCCAATGTACCTGTACGGGTCGGTAGTTCGGTCCATTCGATGCTGGTCTTCTTCATGCGCAACCTTCCGTGCATCTAGTGGATCGGACAGCACCGGCTGGCCACCTGGGTCTGACCCGGTGTGGGAGGCAGAGCCGTTGCCGCTCAGATTGCGGGCCACCGCTCCGGACTTGGATTCGCGTTCTGGCTGGTCAGGACCGCGACGACGGCAGTGAACGGGCGGATTCGCCTGCCCCGAGCAGGGCTACCGCCAGCTCGGCGCGGCTGGTGGCGCCGGTCTTGCGCAGCATGTTGGTGACGTGGAACTTGACCGTCGCCTCGGTGACGAACAGTTCGGTCGCCATCTGGCGAACCGTCATGCCTTTGGCGGACAGGGCGAACACCTCGGCCTCGCGACGGGTCAGACCCGCGTCTAAAGCGGCCTTCTCGGGGTCCGGCTTAGCGGCGAGGTCGCCGACGGCCTCGACCACCGCAGCTGCCGCCCTCAACTCGGCGAAATGAACCCGGATCAACTCGACCAGCGCCAACGTCACTGCCGTCCAAACCGCCGCTACCCCCAATGACCAGCCTGCGAAGGCGCCTGGTGACAACGCCTCGGCCCGGGGCCGGACAAACCCGTCCACCATCTGGCCAACCACGACCGGGGCGAAACACAAACAGCCCAGTAGCGCGGGACGCGACGCGTAGCACATCACATCGGCCACCAGCGCGCAGCACGCCACCGGGAACGTGACCGTCGCCACTACCAGACACAAGCTGGCCGATGCCGTCAACCCAGTCCCCGAACCGGCCGCCAGCCCTGTGGTGCCCACCAAGGCCGCCGCCAAAGACCCCAAGATGGCCGCCTGGCGGCCCACCCGGTCAGCCAGCCACGCCGCCCCCAAGAACAGCGGCAACTCCACGTACCGGACAAAACCAGTCGACGCGATGCCTGTGACCGCTGCCGGGTAAGCGACCGACTCATGCAACGACACCAACGCATACAGCAGCAGGAAACTGCCAATAGCCAGGACTCCGATGCCGGCCACCCACCTCAGGTCCCCCGACTCGGCCTGTGCAGAGGGACCGATCCGCAGGTTGAAACGCCTCCCCCGCCAAGCCACCAACGCGAAGGCTCCCGCCAGGCACGCCACACCCATCACCAAGTTCGGCCCCGGACCGGCTACCCGCAACGAAGACAGCTCTGCCAGGTCGGTGGTCGTGTTCAATGCGCCCGCCACCATGAACACGGACGCGAACCCGAAGGCGCGCCACCCGTAAGGCAGAGCGGGCATCGACGTGATCACCACCGTGGAGAAGGCGACCCCCGCCCCGAATCCGGCCAACGCCAACCCGGCCGAATGGGCGCCACCGGGAACGGCGATCAGAGCAGTGGACGGCATCGTCCATCCAAGGGACGCCAACACCACGGTCCGGTTGTCCGCCCGCATCCGGCCCGAGTCCAAAGCGATGGCGACCGCCAGGAACCCTAGCCCACAGAACGGCAAGAACCAGTTCCGTTCGTCTTCGCCGATGGCGATGATCACTCTCTTGTACCAGAGCAGCATCAGCCCGGCGCTGAACGCGAACAACGCAAGAAACCACCGATCCCGGCCCGCCATTCCACCTCCCCGTGTCCATGCCGACGCGATAGACATGCTAGCGGGGCTAAGGAAAGACACCCCACAAGATCTTCTTCTTCGGTCGCCTCTGTCGTGGTTGCGGCGCGTTCTCGGAAACTCATCTCGGCTGCATGGTTTCGACGAAAAGGGCGACCGACACTGGCCGGTGCCCGCTGCCCGGCAGGCCATGCGGTTCTTGACCGTCTCCGCCATCATGACCGTATCAAGTCTGCGACCAGGGGCTTCGTCAAACCTAGACCCCCCAAATCGCAAACCTGGACTGCCCTGGCCAGACAGTTAGCGAATAGCCTCGCGTGTTGCGGCGCTGTGCCGCCGTGCGATCTTGCCGACCCAACAAGGAGTGCCCTTTGAACCCCTCGCCGTCAATCCCTCAAACCCCCGCAGTCGCCCGCTTGGCGGCCCGCGCGGCTGCCGCCAAGAGGACCGCCGCTAGAAGGGCAACCGCCGTCGCGGTCCTCGCAGTGGTCGCCGCGCTCGCCGCTGGCCCCGGCGCGGTGGGCGCGCCAGCGGCTCTGGACCCGCTACCCAGGCTGGGGGACGGCTCGGTTGACTTCTCCGCCTGGACGGCGTTGGCCCCGGCCTCTGCGTCAACCGTATTGGCCAAAGACTCATTCACGCGCAACGGAGTGACATACGAAGTGGACCTGCGGGTGCCCTACCCTCGTCCCCACTACAACCTGATGTTCGCCAATGTCATCACCGACACCCAGACAGGCCGGAAGCATACCTACGCCTATGACCGCGGCCACGCGTACACCAGCGCCCTGTGGTTTGAGCAGGGCGGAAGCCGGGCGCGCATAACCTGCGCGGCGCCGGTCAACACCACCGTCGCAGTCACCTATGTGACAGACGAGCCGCACTCTGTGGCCACCACCCAACCGGCAGCGGAGGGCGACCTGGCCACCGTGTCCGCCGCCGGATCGTTCGATCCCAGGGGCGGCGAACTCGCCTACGCCTGGGATCTGGACAAGGATGGCGTCTACGATGACGGCCACCAAGTCGAGGCTAGGTTCAGGGCGCCTGTGGTGGGCGACTATACGCTTGGCCTGCAGGTGACCGATTCTTTGGGCCGGACTAGCCGGACGACGTTCGACGTCCGAGCGGCCAACGCGGCACCCGTGGTCCAACTTGGCGGCGACCTTGAAATTGGCGCCGATGGCGTGTTCGAGCAGGATGGCAGCTTCACCGATCCGGGCGCCGATTCGTGGACGGCCGAGCTTTCTTACGGCGATGGCGCGCCGGCCGGGCCGCTCGCGCTGAATGGCAAGAGCCTCACGCTCAGCCACACATACGGACAGGCCGGCCAGTACACGGTGACCGTCCGGGTCTCCGATCTGGCGGGCGCCAGCATTGGCCAGGCCAAGGTATTGGTGCGCGTCCTGGCGCCATCGGGCGCCTCATCGCCCCCGGCCGAACTCGCCGCGGGCGTGCGTTGGCCGACTTGAGACCGCAACTCGGATAGGAACGGAATCCCCCCATGAAGCAATGCGAACGAGGCCACTTCTACGATGAGACTCGCGACCCCGAATGCCGTTATTGCCAATCGGTGCGCCAAACGGTCGGGGCGACCGTTGGCCTGGCTCCAGCCGCGCCTTTAGGCAAGACGGTGCCAGTCGCGCATGGCGGCACCCCAGCACCGGGCGGGGACCTCGGCAAGACAGTCGGCGTCATCAAGAAGAAGATCGGGATCGACCCGCCGGTGGCCTTCGCGGTGGTCAGCGGAGGTCCGCACCGGGGAGAACACTTCGCGCTGCGCTCCGGACGCTGTTTCCTGGGCCGTGAATCGGAGGCGGATATCGCTTTGCCGAGCGACGATTCGGTGTCCCGGTCCGCCCACGCCGTCATCAGCTATGACCCCCGGGCCGGAAGCTTCCACCTGGCGCCCGGCCAGGGCCGCGGCCTGACTTATCACAATGGCGCAGAGGTCACTGCGGCCGTCAAGTTAGGTCGCTATGACACCATCGAAGTGGGCGTCTCGACGCTTGTGTTCCTGCCCCTTTGCGGCCCCGATTTCACCTGGGACTGAGTGCGGTGGCGTTTCGATTCTGGCGCCGCGCGCGTTCTCGCCCGAACGCGGCCGAAAACGCCGCTAAACCAGGGGGCTCGGCAACAATTGACGCAGCGAAGGCAGCGACAGTGACCCTCGTCCCTTCAGCGGCCCAGCCGCCGCTCCCGGGGGCCGCACCTGCTGGTGCCGGCAGGTGGCGGGTCGCCAACCTCCAAGGCTTGGGCGCGCGCGAGGACCAGCAGGACTTCTTCGCCATCTCCAGCCTGGCCGACGCCTGCGACCCAGCCTGGCTGGCGTTCGTACTGGCCGACGGCATGGGCGGAGGCGAAGCCGGCGCCGAGATCGCCCAGTTGGCGGTCGAATCCCTGCGCGCCAATCTTGACCCGAGCGCGGCGGAGACATCCTTCGATGAGTTGATCGACGGCATCGGCCAAATCCACCGGACCGTGGCTGAGCGTTGGCGAGGCCAGGGCGGAACCACCCTGGTGGTGGCGCGCGCCGTGGGGGCTGAACTGGAATTCGCGTCCGTGGGCGACTCGGTGCTGGCGCTGGTCCGCGGTGGCCGGCTCTACCAGCTGAGCCGGCGCCACGAACTGGTTTTCGACCGATACGCGGCCGCGGCGCGTGGGGAGTGTTCGGTAGCCGAAGCCCTGGCCGACCCTCAAGGGTCGGCCCTAACCAGCTTCATCGGCGGGCCCGATCTCTTGATCGACCGGACGCGGCGGCCGCTCCGCCTCGAACCCGGCGACTGCCTGATCGCCTGTTCCGATGGCGTCAGCGACTGCGTCTCGGGCGATCTGCTGGCTGAGTTGGGAACCGAGGCGCCGGAAGACCAGGTCGCCGGGCTGGACCGTGCCATAACCCTCCAACAACGCGCTGACCAGGACAACTACACAGCCGTTGTGGCGCACTACGAAACCCCGCCGGTGGCGGATCAAGCGGAAATCAGGAGTTCACCGTGAACAACACCCAATCATCCAAGCGCGGGCTTTGGCTGGTCGGCGCGATCGTCGCCCTGGCAATCGGCGCAGCCAGTCTGGGAGTCGGCATCTTCCTGGCCGTCAGTTCCTCCAGCGGCAACCCGACGACCGCCCGCGATTCTGTGGTCTACATCTGGACCGACTGGGTTGATCCCGACACCGGCGACGCCTGGGGCGCGTCCGGCAGCGGCTTCTTCATTGGCGACAAGGGCCGCGACCCGGAGTACCTGGTCACCAATGCCCATGTCGTGGAAGGGCCGTTGACGGCCGGAAACGGAGAGATTCTGGTGGTCTTCTCGGCCGCCCAGAACGACTTCGTTGTGCCGGAGGTCAAACACGTCGACTACGACAAAGACTTGGCGATCCTTCGCCTATCGGAGCCGACAACTAAACGGCGGCCATTGGAGTTCACGCGGGTTAGCGATGTTGAAGTCGGCCAGACAGTCTACGCGCTGGGCTATCCGGCGGCCGCAGCTGAATCCTCCAGCTATTCCCCGAAAGATGTTGGCGACATGTCCACCACCAAGGGGATCATCTCGCGGATTACCTCATCGGCCTTCGCCAACGTCCAGGCCTATGAGATGGACACGGCCATTCACCCCGGCAACTCGGGCGGCCCGCTGGTGACCGAGGACGGCGCTGTGATCGGCATCAACACCTGGAAGGCGGAGGAAACGATGAACTTCGCGATCGTCATCGATGAACTCTTGCCGGTGCTGCGGACCAACGAGCTGCCCTATTCGATCGCCTCTGCGAATACCGCGCCGATCATCCTGGCCTTCGCCTTGGCGTTGTTGGGACTGGCCGGCGGTTTCGTCTTGGGTTGGCGTTGGCTGGCCTTGGGGCGCGTTGCCGTTCCGGTCGGCGCCGCACCGCCGGCGGCCGTGACAGCGCGGACGGCTAGGGCTGCCGGTCCCGGCCCGGGTAGGCCTGTTCTGGCGGTCGACTCGAAGAAGCCGGTCTTGCGGGGCGTGACTGGCCGTTACGCCGGCTCGCGCTTTGACGTCGACCACCGGGTGGTGATTGGGCGCGACGCAGCCCGCTGCCACATTGTCTTCGACCGGTCAGTGCCAGGCATCAGCGCGGTGCATTGTTCGGTCACATACGACCAAACGGCCCGGCGCTTCTTGATCGAGGACCATGGCTCCAGTTACGGCACCTTCCTTGGTTCGGGCCAGAAGGTTGCCCCCAACCTGCCCACAGCGCTGGCCGCCGGCGACACCTTCTACCTGGCTGAACGCTCGAATTCGTTTGTCGCGGGTTTGGAGTGACGGTGGAGTTCGACCGCGCCTGGTATACCCACCCCGGCTCACACCACCAGAACCAGGACGCGCTTGAGATCGCAGAAGAGCCTGGGTCGTTCCTGGCGGCGGCACTTTGCGACGGCCTCGGTGGCATGGGCGGCGGCCGCGAAGCCGGGCAGTTCTGCGCCCACCAGACCATCGGCCATTTGCACGATGCCGTCTTCCAGCTCCGCGCCGATGGGCCGGTTCCGGAGCCAGGCATGTGCGACCGGCCCGGTACGGGCGAGCCAGGCGCCAATCTGGCCGCGGCGGCGATCACGCAAACGGCGGCCGCTTTCGCCGAGTTGCAGAGCCAGGATGCGGGGCTGGTCTCGGCCCGTTCGACCGCCCTAGCGCTAGCCCTGACCAATCGACGCCTGGACTGGGCGACCATCGGTGACACTCGCCTGTATCACTTCCGTTCTGGTCACCTCGCGACGGTCAGCCCAGACGATTCGGCTGGCCACGCGGCCTTCGAGCGCGGGGAAGTCGACCACGAGGGGATTCGGATGTGGCCGGGGCGGGGAATCCTGACCACTTGCCTGGGCGAAGACCTCCCGATCGAGCCTCATTTCGGCACGGTGGAGACGCAGAACGGCGACGCGATCCTGGCCTGCACCGACGGGCTGTGGCAATACGTCTGGGACCTGGAGATAGAAATCGACTTGGTCAAATCGGCCAGCGCCGCAGAGTGGCTGGACGCGATGCTGGTCCGGTTGGTCGAGCGTTCGCATTTGGATGGCGACAACCTGACCGCACTGGCCGTAATCGTGGAGGAATAGCACCGTGAACCTGAACTATGAACTGCTCTGCTATGGCTGCTTCAAAGAGAAGACGGCGCCGATCTGCCCTCATTGCGGCTTTGATCCGGCTGCGCCGGGCTCGTTCCCGCTGGCCATGCCGCTGGGCACGATCCTTGATGGCCGCTACCTGGTTGGCCGGGCGTTAGGTCAGGGCGGCTTTGGCATCACCTACTTGGGTTTCGACCTGACCCTACAGGTCAGGGTGGCGGTCAAGGAGTACATGCCGACCGGTTTGATTGGGCGTGATCAGGACCATACTTCAGTGCTGCTGCTGTCCCAACGTCATGAATCCGATTTCGAATCCAACAAGGCCAAGTTCCTGGATGAGGCTCGGATTCTGGCCCAACTGGGTGATGCTCCCAATATCGTCAAAGTCCAGAACTTCTTCCTTGAGAACAACACCGCCTATTTCACGATGGAGTATGTCGAGGGCCGCAGCCTCAAAGAAGAAGTGGCCGTGCGCGGCGGCCGGATGGATTGGTCCAGTGCCGTTGGCTATCTGATGCCGATAGCCGAGGCTCTCCACCGTGTCCATAGTGCTTCTTTGCTGCATCGCGACATTAGCCCCGACAACATCGTTCTGACCCCCGCTGGCCAATCTAAGCTGCTCGACTTCGGGGCCGCGCGCTTCGCGTCCGGGGATGACCGCTCCTTGTCGGTCATCCTCAAACATGGCTTCGCGCCCGAGGAGCAATACCGTAGCCACGGCGACCAGGGGCCGTGGACAGATGTTTACGCCCTAGCCGCGACCCTTTACTGGTGTTTGGTGGGGACGGCCCCGCCGGGTGCGCTGGACCGGCTGCATCAAGATTCGATCCGGCCGCCCAGTGCCCTAGGCGTGACTCTGCCGCCGGCTGGTGAGGTGGCACTGATGCGGGCCCTGGCGATCCGGGCCGGCGACCGCATCCAATCTATGGACCAGTTCGCGGCGGCGCTGAATGGGCGCCCGCTGCCGCCGCTGGCCGCCGCAGCCCCGGTCGTGGGTCCAGGCCCGGTCGGTTATGGGCCAACGATGGCGACACAACTGGTGTCGGCCCCTCAGCCAGGCGCGGAATTGGCGCCATTCGGCGCCGGGGTAGGCGCTGCCCGTCGACCCAATTCGTTCTGGTCCAAGATCGCCCGCTCCAAGGTCGCCTTGACGGCGGTGGTCGGCGGTGGCGTACTGGTGGTGGCCGGTCTGGCGGTGGCTGTGGCCTTGGCGTTGAGCGGCTCAGACAAGCACGACTCGACCACAGCGGGCGGCGGCGGGATACCGGGAGGTGGGCGGACGGCATCGTCCAGCCCTTCGCCTTCAACCGAGCCGCAGGCGCGGAAGTACACTGCCGACGCCTTGGGGGTCTCGTTTGAGGTGCCCGAGGGCTGGTCCGTCGTTGAGGAAGACGGCCAGGTCTTGGCGACGGCGCCGTCGGAATTGGCGATGGTCGGGGTGACTTACGACCCGGCCTTCACCATGGCGATGGTGGCCGCCGATCCTGATTCCCTGGCGGCGGCCATCGCCGAGGGCGCCGGGGCGGGCTCCTACGAATTGGGGACAACGGAACTCTTGGAGAGCATCGGCGATTACCAATGGCAGCAGATTTCGTTTACCCAGGGCCAAGGCGACGAATGGGCGATGGTCAATACCTACACCACCGACAGCGGCGCTGGCGGGGCCTACCTGGTGTTCGACGTAGCGGTAATGGAAACGCCTGACAGCGAGCTGGCTCCGGGAGTCGACGTCATCGCTTCATTTCAAATTCTAAGCGCGGGCGGCAGCGGCGATGACAGCTCCCCGAAGCCGCAGGGGAATGCCTTCTGCGAGGCGTGGACGGACTTCCTCAGTCAGGGCGGCGCCTACGATCCGGACACTTTCGAGCCAATCACTCAAGCGGAAACCAGCCGCTGGCTGGCCCTCGGCGATTCCGCTCCGGCCGCCGTCAAGGGCGTGATCGACGCGATCAACGAGAACATCACTTATATGGGGCGCGGCGACTATTCCGGCGCCGAAAAATACCTCGCCGATGTCCGCGACGTCGAAGGCTACGTCAAAGCCAATTGCCCCTGACAAGCCCCACAGAAGTGCCGGGCCGTGGACCCGCAGCCTCGGCTTGAGCACCTGTCTGCTGCCCGCCTTGGTATTCCCGAGTCGTTGCGTTGCCCAGATTATCCTCGACTCGGAATTTCAAGGGGTCGTGCCAGCACCGGGTTGCAGGCCAAACCTCTTCGGTTGGCGAAAGCGGAGGCCATCTGCTCGTACTCCTCCACGGACCCAGCCCCGAAGTCGGAACCGTGCCGCCGGAAATGCTGATCCCTGGTCAGATCAAGGAACCGCCAGCC
>JAIRXP010000070.1 GCA_031268215.1 Bifidobacteriaceae bacterium
CGTCCAGACAAAACCCCACCAGCCGGCAACGCCAAAGGAAAACCACTCCCACCCACCAAACTAAACCCACAAAACCGACACGGCAACCCATCAACCTCCCTAAAACACCCCAAACACAACCGATCATAATCCACCACAATCACACCCCCCAACCACAAACACCGCCACGCTGGCGTTGTCGCCCTCCAGCCCTGATCCCTCTACCAACCGCAGTAGCATCAATTCAAGCCACCCCGCAGCCGATTCCGCCTTCGCCAGATCGACTTCCATTTCCAGGTCCCACACGTACTCCCAGAAGCCGTCTGAGCACACCAGTACGGCCCCGCCATCCTGGAGCGTGGCCCTACCGGTGTGGGGCGTCACATCGCGGTCATCCCCAAGGGCCGCCGTCAGGTGGGAGCGGCCGTCATACAGGCGGATGGCCTCATGATCCACGTCACCGCGCCGAAACGCCGCGCCGCCGGCTGAATCATCCGGGCTGACCTCCGCCAGCCGCCCCCCCTGAAAGCGGTAGACCCGCGAATCACCGACGGTGGCCCAGACCAATTCCCCACCGCCAATCACCACCACCGCCGCCGTCGACCGTGCCTGCCGCAAAGCCGGAGATGTGGCCTGTTCCCGCATCAGAGCCTGGTGCGCCTCGGCCAGGACCCGCCCCAGCCACGCTTCGCTCCGCTCGCCCACCATGTCTAGGACCCCGGCGCCGCCGTCTTCGCTTTCAATCGCCGCCGTGATCGCGTCCGTGCAAATCGCGGCCGCCGCGCTGCCCCCAGCCATGCCACCGAGCCCGTCGCACACCACCGCGTAGGCCCGCCCCCCGGCAGACCCAAGGCGCAGAACGTCCTGGTTCTCCGGGCAGCCACCAGCGTTCGTGTACCAGGCGTAGTCACAGATCAGGTCCGGCCCGGAAGTCTCCTCCGGCAAGGCCGAAGCCGTATCATGCGGCATGGAAGCGGCCTCGTGCGGCACCGCCGCGGGCATCAGGCCAACCTCACGGAGAAGCTATTGCCGCGGTCATCCAAATAGAAGCCATGTCCCGCATCTAACTGGGCCGGTTCGCCAGGCACCAGCCGTTGGCCGGAGGCTAAGAAGGTGCCGCGAGAAGAACCGTGGTCCTCAACGGTGAAGCGGCGGGTAACTGGATTCCAAGTCACTGTGCAGTGCAGGGCGCTGATGCCAGGCACCGATGGACCATAAGCCACATGGCACTGGGCGGGATCACGCCCCAACACGACCCGGTGCGCGAGCATGATTTCCGCGCCCAAGTATTCGCCGGCCGTCCCGCATAAGACCGGCACCTTCCCGCCCACCCGGGCAGCCGGCAAGGCACCCTCCTCCGGGCCGCCCCCGGGGTAATGCCTCACCACAATCGCCGTGTAATTGTCTTGGTGGATGAACCCAGCAGCCTTGATCCGCCGCTCAATCGCGTCCGCGGCCAGGCCTGGTTCCAGACCCAACAGCGCCCGTATTTCGTCATGTGAAAGCGTGTCACTGACACCATCCGAACAGGCCAGCAGCACGTCATCCGCCTCCAAAGCGAGCGGCCGGCGGGTCCAGTCAACGCTTAGTTCCTCACAACCCACGTAGCTGGCCAACGCATCCGCCTGCGGGTCGGCCTCCGCGTCCGCCACAGTCATGACTCCGTTCAGGGCCTGCCGCCACAGATCGAACCGGTGTTCATGGCGTCGGTTGAGTTCGAAAAGCCGTTCGCCGCGGCGCAGGAACAGCACCGAATCACCTACTGAAGCAAACCACAACCGGCCGTCGGCCGCACGGCACGCGATCAGTGTGGTGCCCCCGTCTGATTGGTGGCTTTCCCACACCCTCCGCGACGCCTGATCAATCGCCATCACCACATCCGGAAAGCGGGCCTCCGCGACCGCCAGGGAATCAGCGACCGCCGCGACAGCCAGCTCAGCGATTGCCTCACCGTCTTGGCCACCACCCATTCCGTCCGCCAACACCAGATGGATCTGCCCAGAATCCTGCTCCGCCCAGACCGCGTGCCGGTCCTGCTGATACTCGCGCCTGCCCTGGCCTTCGGCTACGCCGATCCTCCAGGCCGGCCCAGCCCCACCGGCCGGAGAGCCCAGGCCGCCGTCGGCTTGGGGGACACTCCCAAGCAACGGAGAGCCGTCCGCGACAGCCCGACGGAGCCGCCGCCTGCCTCGGTGCGTGGGTGAACCTCCGGGCGCTTCCCCTTCCGCCGGTCTACCCACATGGTCGCGTCCGCGCCGCCAGAATGGTGCCGGCCTAGCCATCACTCCCACCGGAACCGCAAGCCGCCGGGGTCTACTGGGCCGCAGACGCGCATAGCCAAGAACGGGACGCGGGCGGACGGGCCGTTTGGGGTGGGCAATCGACAGGCCAGGAGGGTGGCATAGGCACACAGTACTACGCCGCACGGCCTAGGCAAATTCACGCCGTCCCCAAAGTCGTTGATGTCCGATGCCGTGGCGGCGGTACGTCTGTAACGGGCCCCGCACGCCTCGCCTTGCCAGCCGCAGCCATAGCCGAAGAGGGCCCGAGCCCGGGCCTTCGCGCTCCGAGGCACTGCCCGGCCGCACAACCGATCTGAGCGGACCAGGACCATAGTCGCAGGCCAGCTGCCGTTGTCGCGTAGTCTGTTGGGGCAAGTGTAGAAAGACGGCGACCAGCCAAGACGCTGGACGGCCGGAGCTGAGGGGGGACAGCCACATGCGCATCAAGAGCACGCCCGCTTTGAATCAGACGGCGGCATCGGACGAGGTCCGTGCCCACAGCGGATCCAGGCGCCGGCGCCGGATCAGGGCCCTGGCGATTAGCGCCGGGTTGGCCGTGCTCGGCTCCCTAGGGGCAACGCCGACAGCCGTGGCCGCCCCGGCCAACTACGTCGAGACGGCATCGTTCGCCTACCCATCCGGTGACGCGACAGGCTTCGCTCTGGATCTGGACGGCGACTACGCGGTCTTCACCCAAGTGGTAGGCACCTCGGTAACAATCGCCCATTTCACAGGTCCCACCCCCGGAGACTGGGAGGAGACAACGCTCACCGCTCCGCCCGGAGTGACCGCCTTCGGCTCAGGCGCGGCCATCGAAGGCAAGCGGACAGTGGTAACCGGCACGGCGGGAACCGTCCCCAGCCTCTACGTCTACGCCCTGACCGGCACCAACACCTGGACACTGGCCCAAACGTTGACGCTGCCCACGCCTCCGGCCAGTGACACGATTGGCGGGTTTGGTCCGATTGTCGCGATTGACGGGCCTCTGGTCGCCGTCGGCGCGCCCAACAGCAAGATTGGGGGCCTGGCGAACGCCGGGGCCGTGTATTTGGCCAGCCTAGACACCAGCACCATCAGCCGAATCACCGCCGGTACACCGGTGGCCACCAGCATCTTTGGAGAAATGGTGACCCTAGGCGGCGGCTATCTGGCGGTCGCCTCGCCCCAGATTCAGGGGACCTACGGCACTTCGTTTGGCACCGCGCCATTCCGGCTTGGACGGGTCCATTCATTCGATTTGAGTTCCCCCGCGAATCCAACCGAACGAGTGATCGACTACCCGGTGAACCCAAAGACGTATCCTGCCTCCACCATGAGCGTGCGACCCTTCGGGATCTCGCTGGTGCTCGCTAACGGTCTCCTCTATGTTGCTTCGCCCACCGAAGTGAACTACACCGCTGACAACATCACTGATCCGCTAGGCGGCATCAACGGAGATTCAGTCACCAACGGCACCACGACCCAAGGGGCGATCTACGCTTTTGACCCGGCGACCGGCACGCAGATAGGCAACAAGATTCTGCCGCCGCCGCATTCCTGGGGTTTCGCTGCCAAATTTGACGTCGAGGGCAACGCCCTGGCAGCCTCCGCCTATCAGAGTGGCCCGGCCTCCCAAAGACAAGGCGAGGTCTACATCTACACCGCCAAGGGAATGTTCTCTGGAGCCCCTGACCCCGCTGTCCAGGCCCGCACCCAGCCGGATCCGTCACAATTACTGCGGCCGGCGGTGACCCCGGCGGACAGTTACTTCGGCTCCAATTTCACGGGCGTCGGAGGGGCCGTGGCTTTGTCCGGCACCAGGGTGGCCGTCGGCAGCCCCAAAATGGGGCCCCACGGGAACGCATACATTTTCGAGCCAATCTGGCCGAACGTCGCGCCCCGCACTCTGACCGCCAGCGCAGCTACTGTCACTTACGGCCAGCCGTCCATCTTCACCGCCGCCTCCGATCAGGCCGGTCTGGCCGGCGGCACGGCCGAATTCGCGGCCGCCGGCCACCTTTCTGGGCCAGTCCCGCTGAACGGCCACAAGGCGGAGTGGAAGATTCCGCCATCCGTCCTGGACGCCGGCACTTATCAAGTCACCGCTTCCTTCACGCCACCCGAAAACGGCGCCGCCATGGTCAGCGCAAAAGCCCCGCATGAGGTCCTGAAGGCCACCACGAGCGTCTCAGTGAAGACCCAAGCCTCCGGCGGTCCTGCTCCTGGAAGCACCGCTCCAGCCAGCACTGTGCTCCTCACCGGCACGGTGGCGGGCCAGTTTGGGACCATTCCCACTGGCCAGGCCGAATTCCTCCGTGGCACGGCGGTGCTGGGGAGCACGCAGCTCGACCCCCAAGGCGGATACTCCTTCCCCTTAGCTGCCGGCCAAGACACCGGCACAATCACGGTTCGTTACGGTGGGGATCGAAACCACCTCGCCTCCCAGGCCTTACTCACTCTGGCGATGGATGTGTCTCCGGTGAGCCCGGAGCCTCCCGCAGCTGCGGAGCCCTCGCGCCCTGGCGGCGGCCAGCTACCGTTCACCGGCGGAACGGGCCTGGCAATCGCGGTGCTGGCGGGAGTCCTCCTGGGCATTGGCCTGGTGTTGAAGCGGCTCGGCCGCCGCAACGGCGCCGGGCCCCAGCACCGCTGATAACCCGCCGACAAGCACAGTGTGAACCGCTCTGCTTCAAGCCTTCACGCATGCCCGCGCCGTCGGGGCCCGGTGGGCCGAAACCCCTTCCAAGTTGAGGCGGTCACTACCTTCGGAGGAGTTCGGGACACCACCAACTGGGGCCGCTTACCCAGCCAGAGCACTGACCTGGACAAATGCGGGAAGTGCTGGAGCGGCATCGGGCGAGAACGGCCGAAACCCCTCCAAAGACGAGGCAGTTACCAACTTCGGAAGGGTTTGAGCCAGACAACCTGGCTGGAGGCGAGCCGGGGGATACTAACTCGGCAAGCCTGTGAAGTCCATCAAAGTGGCCGGCTGGTGCTTGTCCGTGGGGGCCTTGTTCTGGGCCTGGGTCCAGTGGGTGCGCACAATTGCCTCCGCATTCTTGCGCCCCTCCAGCATTGACCCTCCGACGACCCAGACGCTGCCATCAGCGCGGGTGAACATGATGCTCATGGAACCGCCGCCGGTTATGCCGGTGATGCCGCCCGCGCCCCAACCGCTGGTGGTCGGCGCGTCGATCTTCACCGGCACATTGGTCGGCTTCATGCCGGGCTGGCCGTTCGCATCGGGATAGACAGGGCCGTCCCCTGGGCCGGCGTGTCCATAGATCCAAGCCGTTCCAGTGTCATCCAGGAGGAAAGCCAATCGCATGGAATTGGCCACCGCGACGACTTTGCGCCCACCCAATTGGACGGGAGTCGGGATGAGGTCGGCGCGCTTACTCATGCCGCTGGCGTTGCCAGCGGAGTACTGCAGGCTGGTTCCCCAAGTGAGCCCAACCCCGGTGCGCAGGATCGCCTGGTTAGAGTACTGGTTACCGGTTAGGCGCTGAAAGGTCCCCTTGTCCGCCGGCGAGCCCATCGCCACCGCGGGCAGACCGTTCTGGTCGCCGGCCTTAGTACCAGCCGCCAGCACCTCGTTCAGCTTGGCGCCAGGGCTGAGGAGTTGCGGCGTGGCATACGAGTTGTTGACTAGCGTCGGATCGCCGGATCCCGCGCCACTGCGCAACTCGTCGTTCAACCCCCAGAAAACAACTCCGGCGGTACTGAACGTGTCCTCGCTCTTCTTGGCCTTGTTCTCCCCCGGGGCATAACCGATCCGAGTCCAATTCGGCGCCGCGATTGCCCAGGCGCTGAAAATGGAGACGCCGAAGGAATGAATTCCCTTCAGGATCAACCGTGGCTCCCTCGCCCACGCCATCGACCCTTGTCCTAGCTCCGAGAAGACTACGCCGTATTTTTCGGGTGGAGGCGGAGCTTGCCGGAGAGATCCAAAGGTGTAGAGGTCTCCTTTGTCGCTCAGGGCGGCGAAGAAGATACTACCGGCCTGAAGGTCGACAATCTTCGCGTCATCGGGAAAGGGAACCCGGCCGGGCTTGGAATTGTTGGCCGCGCTGGTTGGCCGGCCCAACCGATTACCGTCATTGACTCCCCAAGTCCAGACGGACCCGTCGTCCGCAAGTACGCCAATCGCCGCGAGGGCACCCGAACTGTTGCCCATTGACGATCCGCCGGTGATTTGCAGTATCTTGCGGTCGCCAGGCAGTTTGACCACGGAGACATCGGCACCGGAAGCCACGGACTGGACGCCTTGGCCGCTCAGCCCATCGCCACGATGGCCCCAGACATAGGCCGCCGAACCGCTTGGCGACAGACCGATCATGGTCGCACCAAGGTAGTTGTTCCGGCCGGTGGCGGTGACAGCCGCTTTCGGCGCGCTCACGGTTATCCCAATAGTCGCGTATTCGGCGTCCTCGAACGCGCTGTGCGTTACGCCAAACGGCAAGCAAACTTGCCCGATGACGCCGACCACGGCTGCCAGCACCACCGCCCACAGTCCGGCTCGTTTGGCCGTCATTGGCCGCTTTTGCATGTTCAACTCCTAAAGGTGCCTTAGTTACGATTTGGTTTAGTTACTTGGGTAGTTTGGCTGGCCGCCATCCGGAAGCGATCTGGATGGCGGCCAGCTAAGTTGGAGGCTTTGTCCGTCCGGTGTCTCAGACGATTGGGCGGGGATCAGGTGAAGTGGGGGTACCCGTGCTGACCGAGCCCGCGCTGGCTACTGGGCCGGCGCTTATGGGACCAGCGGCCGGGGATCCCGCCAGCTCGGCCTGGGCCCGCTTGGTTTCTTCGATGTAAACGTTGGCTTCGCGGCGAGTCAGGTTACGCAGCACGCGTCCATCCGCGGTGTGGACCTGAAAGCGGGGGGACGGCCAGAGGCTGAACACCAGCAGGCCTAGCAGGATCGCGGCTGTGGCGATGGGATTCGCCCGCATCCACATCAATGTGCCGCCAAGTTTTGGTATTGATAGGTAAAGGCGGTCAGCCTTGTCTACCACGTAGGGCGTTGGGTCATCCTTCTTGTTATTGTCGCCCCTGAGCGTCAACGCGTACTTGCCGTCTCCGCGCGGTTCAATGTGGACAATCCGGTGAGTGACTACGCCATCAGCGTCGGTCCGCCTAACGGTCACAATGTCCCCAACCACGAGTTCCGAAGCAGGTTGTGATCCATGCAGGACCAAAGCGCCGGTTGGTACGGCGGGTTCCATTGAACCGGATACGACCGCTACTGGTCGGATGTTCATGACCAGGCAGACAACGGTCCCCAGAACGGTGCAGATTCCGAGCAGCGACATAAGGCTCAACGCCACGCGCTGCAGAATTTTGAGTGTTTTCAAGTCAATTTCCTCAGTGTTCGTGGGGGATGTCCTTAGATTGTGCGGCCCAGCCGCACTAATGAAGGACTGTGGCAGGATCACTTTGGACCTGCCACAGTCCTTGTATGAGCTGCCCGGCAGTTCGTACTGCCGGACTAGCGCCCGACTAGCGGGATCTCGCCTGAATCAGGCGACGGACGACCCATCAACCTGGGCAACCAAGAAGGCTTTCTTGCCCATGATCTTTGCAGCATCCGTGCCTTTGACGCTGGCCGGAAGGTAGGCCACGATTTGGACATCGAAGCTCTCCTTCGGATCGGCCTTAGCGGCAATCAACACTGGCGTCTTCTGCATGGCATCGTAGGAGAGGGTTTGCTTGGCGCCGGTGCCGACCGTGACGTCGAACATCATGGCGGTAACCAATTCTTGATCCGTCGCCTTGCCGGTTTCGACCGACTTGGTCAGCTTGAGATGCAAGCTGGTGGCCATGGTTGATCGTTCGTCATTGCGCACGGAGAACTTAGCCGTGATGTTCTTGGTCGGGTCCCCTGGGACCAGCTCCGTGTTGGAGATGTTCAGCTTGAGCGGGAACTTGTCCTCGTCGGGGAGGTTGTCCGCTTTGCCGTCGAGTGATGTTTCAGCCCACGCGTCAGCAGCCTTTTCCCTAATCTGGATGTTGTAGAACCCGGTGTGGGCACCGCCTGAGGCGTTGAACAGGTTTGCGTACTCCGAGTCTGTGAAGGCTGCCGTTGTTGCGCCCGCTACAAGCGCGACGCCCAGCGACAGTGTCCCCAGCACGCCGGCGAACCGGCGGCGCCGCGGATGCTCCTTCACAACGGTATGGGAGTTGGCAGTTGTGGCCATCTGTGGCTTCCCTTTCTGTTTTGTGGGAGCCCGCGCGCCATTCCGCCCGGTTGGCAAAACCCGAACGAACCCCCGATCGTTGTCATTATGTTAGCACAAATGGACATGGAAATATTCCCGCAGCCGTTGCCCCCCAGCGCCCAGCAGGCCCCTCCGGGCCGGTCCAATCCCGTGCCCAGACCGCTCCCGCCCTTCCACCGATTGAGCGAGCCCATGCCAAGGTGGCGGTCGCCGCTGCGGAGATGAGAGGATACGAGCCGTGGCCAACCCCGACTTCACCTACCGCCCGCGTACCGGCCCCGTGATCGCGGTCGCCGTGTGGGCACTGGCCGCCTGGGCGCTGATCACCTTAGCGGCAACCGATCCAACCAAACTGGTCGTCTTCCTGCCGGCCGCCGGCTGCGCCGCGCTCACCGTCTGGGCCGTCTTCTGGGCGCCCAAAGTAGTGGTGGCCCAGGGGGCCATCACCGTCCGTAACGTTCTGACCACCCATCACATTCCCTGGTCCGCCATCACGCGCATCGACACGAAGTGGGCCTTGACTCTATACACCGGCCAGCGAAAGATAGCCGCCTTCGCAGCACCCGCGCCATCCAGCTTGCACGCCGTCAAAGCTCCCAGCCGCCGCGACTTGGCCCACCTGCCGGCCACCACCTTCGATGCCGCCCGGTCAGTCCGGCCCGGTGATCTGCCAGGCACCCCGTCAGGCGACTTAGCCTGGGTAGTCCGCGAACGCTGGCAGGAGATATGCGACTCCATGCCCACCGGCCCCACTTCCGGGCACACCGCTAGCTGGCGTCTCCACACTCCCTTGTTGGTCGCATGGGCCGCTCTGGCCGCGCTGACCATCCTGGGCATGTACATACTGTGACCCGCGTCCGCTTAGTCAGTGCCGGTCAGGGCCTCGCGGCGAATGGCCTGCAAATCAGGATCCGGCACCGGCACCGCCGCGATCAGATCGCGGGTGTACTGCTCGCGCGGATGAAGCAGAATCTCCTCCGCGCTCCCCGACTCAACCAAGTGCCCCTTTGACATCACCGCGATCCGCGAAGCAACCTGCTGCACAACCGCCAAGTCGTGTGAGATGAACAAGCAGGCGAACCGATGCTCCCGCTGCAACTCGCTGAACAGCCGCAAGACCGTGGCCTGCACGGACACGTCCAGGGCAGAAGTCGGTTCATCCGCGATCAGCAACTTTGGCTCCAAGGCCAAGGCTCGAGCGATACCAACCCGTTGGCGCTGACCGCCAGACAGCTCATGAGGATAACGGTTGCGCAGCGAAGCCGGCAGTTGGACCTGTTCCAATAGATCAGCGACGCGCGCATTGAGTTCCTTGCCCTTGGCCAAACCGTGCAAGACCAACGGTTCACCAATCGACTGGCCAATCGGCAAGCGCGGATTCAGTGACGAACCAGGGTCCTGGAACACGATCGACACGCCCTCACGGGCTTGGCGCAATCCAGCCGAATCAATGCCGTTCAGCTCATAGCCAGCCACTTTGATTGACCCAGACCGCGCCGGCAGCAAACCGACCACGGCCCTTCCCACAGTTGACTTGCCGGAGCCAGATTCACCAACCAAACCCACAACCTCACCCGGCGCGATGGTCAAGTTGAAATCCTCAACTGCCCGGAAAGCTGGCGTTCGCCCGCGCCGGGGATACTCCAAGGTGAGATGTTCCGCCGCCATCACCGGCTCCCCGGACCAGTCCGCTTCAATACTGGACTCGGTGCTCGGAGGTGATGAAGCGGCATCGGGCACCGGCTCAAGCTCCAACTTGGGAACCGCAGCCAGCAGCAACTTGGTGTACGGGTGGCGCGGATCGTAGAAGATCTGCCGCGACCGACCCGTCTCAACTATGCGGCCGTCCTTCATCACACAGATGCGATCCGCCATATCAGCCACGACCCCCATATCGTGGGTGATCAAGATGATCCCGGAGTCGATCCGCTGGCGCAGATCACGCATCAACGCCAGAATCTCAGCTTGCACCGTCACATCTAGAGCGGTGGTCGGTTCATCGGCGATCAAAAGCTTCGGGTCCAGGACCAACGCCTGAGCAATCATCGCCCGCTGACGCTGGCCGCCGGACAGTTGATGCGGGTAATAATCAATCCTGGTCTCCGGATCTGGCATGTCGACCAGCTTCAACAACTCCAGCGCCCTGGCGCGGGCCTGCTTGGGGCCCATCGCCGTATGAGCGCGGATAGTCTCAATGATCTGGAAACCGATCGTATAGACCGGGTTCAGCGCGGTCATCGGCTCTTGGAAGACCATGGCCACTTGAGCGCCACGGATTTCTTGCAGTTCCGTCTGGCGCAGACCAATCAGTTCCTGCCCACTCAATCTGGCCGAGCCGCTGACGCGCGCGTTTAGCGGCAGCAGCCCAATCAACGCCATAGATGATTGCGTCTTGCCGCTGCCGGATTCGCCCACAATCGCCAGGACCTCGCCGCGCCTGACCTCGTAGCTGACGTCAATCGCAGCCGGGAACCATTCGCCCTCGACGTAGAAGTCGACGTTCAGGCCGTTGACCGTCAGGATTGGCTCGGACGGCTCCCCCTGAGGCTCGCCGACAAGCTCGTCCTGGGCGTCACCAGCAGGTTCACCTTGGGCGTCACCAGCAGGTTCACCTTGGGCGTCGCCAGCAGGTTCACCTTGGACCTCGACGGCATCCAAAGCGGCGGCCACGGCGGCATCGGCAGGGGAAGACCCCGAATCCGCCGCCTTCCGAGCCGCCCGGTCCATCTTGCGCTTCGAAGGGATGCGCCGCTGGCGCGGGTCGAAGGCGTCCCGCAGACCGTCCCCAATGAAATTGACGCACAAGGCGATCGCGATGATGAAGAAACCCGGCCACCAGAACAGCCACGGCCGCTGGGCGAAGGCGGACTGGTATTCGGAGACCAGGTTGCCCAATGAGATGTCAGGGAAATGGATGCCAAAGCCAAGGTAGCTCAGCGCGGTCTCCAGCAGGATCGCGGCGGACATCAGCAGCGTGGCGTTGACAATGATCACGCCCACGGCATTCGGCAGAATGTGCCGGACAATGATCCGCGGGCTGGAGGCGCCCGCCACCCGGGCCGCCTCGACGAATTCGCGCTCGCGCAGAGTCAGGAATTCGGCGCGGACCAGCCGACTCATAGCCATCCATTCGACGAAGGCCAGCGCCAGGCCCAAGGTCACCGCGGAGGCGCCGTTCACCCAATGCCCCAGCACCAAGCCAATCACCATGACCGGAATGGCGATCATCATGTCGGTGAAGCGCATCAAGGCCGTGTCAACCTTGCCCCGGAAGAAGCCGGCGGTGGCGCCAACCAGCACGCCAATCAGCGTTGCCAACACACCAATCAGGATCATCACTGTGAGTGACTGTTGGGCGCCGCGCATCGTCATGGCGAACATGTCATGTCCAATGGTGTCCTGACCAAAGGGATGCTCACCAATCTGGATGCCCCCGGTCAAGGAGACCGACAGAGTTGGGCGCCCGCCGGCCACGGCTATGGGATAGGTGGACCAATAGTTCTTGTTCCACCAGCCAGGTATGGGGCCCCAGCCAATGGACGTGGTAATCAGGATCACCAGGAGCGCCAGCACGGCCATCGCTGCCATGGCGCCGCGGTGGCGCACAAAACGCCGCCGCACTATCTGGCCTTGAGACAACCCTTCAGTCGCCTTGAGTTCAATGGCGTTTTCGCCCGCGCCAGCCGCTCCCGTCAGGCTGTCTGGGTCCGCTATCCCGCCGGTCAGGCCAGGTAGCGCGTCCGGCTGCCGGTCCGATGCCGTGTGGCCGCTCATGCGTTCATCCGTATTCTGGGATCAAGGCCGGCATAGACCAGGTCCGCCACTATGTTCGCGGCGATCGCCAGCGCCGCCGTGATGACGAAATAGCCCATGACTCCGTAGATGTCACCGTGTCGGAGAGCTTCAATGAACATGGTGCCCATACCCCGCCACGAGAAGATCCGCTCAGTGATGATGGCGCCGCCAAACACCAGCGCTATATCAATCGGGATCACTGTCGCCAGCGGTATCAAAGCGTTCCGGAAAGCGTGGCGGATCACCACCGTACGTTCGTTCAGGCCCTTGGCCCGGGCGGTGCGGATGTAGTCCGCGTTCATCACCTCCAACATGGAACTGCGGGTATAGCGGGTGTAACTGGCGAACGTGATCAGGACCAACGCGGTAGTTGGCAAGATCAAGTGGGTCAATACGTCCGTGGTAGCGAACCAGAAGGTGCCACCCAGTTCTGGGGTAACGGCGCCCAGCGTACCGATTGGCCGGCCGCGCACGCGCGGCGAATCGACATATGAGGGCCAGGCCTTCATCATTCGGTCAGAAAACACAAATGCGGACATGATCATGGCTGTCAGCGCGGCGGTCCGGGCAGAGACCCGCCGGTCCTGTCCACCCCAGACCAAACCCACGGCCGCTCCCACCAGGGCCGCCACCGCCCAAAGCACCAAGATGAGTGGCCAGCGAGCGCTGGCGAAGACATACTGGAGCGGGTAATACAGTGCCACGCCAACGCCAACGGTGGTCAGCGAAGCGTAAAGGGCCCGCCGGTTGCCCAGCCCCGAAGATAGCGCCACAACCGCCAGTGCGGCGCCAGCTCCGGTCAGTCCCACGCCCACAATTCCCAGTCCCGGCTTGGTCAGGAACCCGCTAGCTGAGATGTAGACCATCACGCCCGTAACAGCGGCGAAGGCGATCATCGCCGTCACCAGCCGCAAGCGCGGCCTGCCCCCAACCACCATGGCTGCGAAGACCCCGGCCGCGACCCCCACTCCGATCTGGACCGTGATGGGTATCTTCGGGTCGCCCAGGAAATCATTGAACCGGATCGCGCCAAACTCCTTCAACAGCACGGCCACCCAGAAGGCCGGCAAGGAATAGAACAGGAAGGTGAAGAACGTGGTCAGGTAGTCAAAGGAGGAGTACTGCCGCAATGCGGTGGTGATGCCTACCGTCACACCCAGCAGGATGGCGATGATCACGGAGCCGAAGACCAGTTTGACGGTGGTCGGTACGGCCACCGTCAACTGCGCCGCCACCGGCTGGTTGTTGACAAGTGAAACCCCGAAGGTGCCGTCTCCCCACAGGTAACCGGCCAAATGACCCAACCATTTGAAATACCGCAGGACTGGTGGGGTGTTCAGATCCAGGTTGGCTATGGTCCGTTCAATCAGGATTTCCTTGTTCGGGGCGCTGGAAGCCTTGAGTTCAGCCAGCGGGTCAACGGCGACCGCCACCATCATGAAGACAATGAACGTGGCGCCTAGCAAGACAATCACCCCAACCGCGACACGGCGGGCGATGAATGAAACCACGGGATCAGCCTAGTGCCGTCAAGAGCCAACCGGACAGCGATGGGCGCGCGGCTCAGAACCGCGCGCCCATCAACTTGGTGCTTGAACGAAGACCGTACCTAAGCGGTCATACGTTCAGGACGTAACCTCCCACTCCCAGAAGTTCCAGAACATGACCCCCGCGATGGGCGTCATCGAAACGTTCTTGATCGTTTCACGCCAGGCCAGCACAGACGGGAACTGGTAGATGGTGATCCCGAAGCCGTCTTCCAGAAGGATCTTCTCCACCTCGGTGTTGATCTCCTCTTGGCGTGTCGGGTCGGTGACAGTCTCCAGTTCGTCATACAGTTCATCAACCCTGGCGTTCTTGAAGTGGCCAAAGTTGTTTTGGCCTCCAGCGGTGAAGTTCGCCGCCGGCTCGTACACCGCCGTCGAGGTGGTCTGCCAGCCGAACAGTGAGGCGTCATAGCTGTTGTCACCCAGCTTGGTTCCCCATTCCTCAGAACCGGCGTCAATCACCTCGAAGCCGGCGGCCGTAGCCGATTCGTGTATCAGTTGGAACTCCTGCACCCGCCGGCTGTTGGACTTGGCGTACAGGACCCGGACCTTTGGCGCGGTCGCTCCAGCCTCCGCCAGAAGCGCCTTGGCGCCCTCAACGTCAACCTCCTTGTAGGCGGCGTAACCATTAGCCTTAATGGTCGCTTCGTAGTTCGGTGAACCTGGCACCAAGTTGTACGAATCGCGGGTTTCGGCCTCCGGCTGCGAAGACTTGATGATGGTGTCGACGATCTGCTGGCGCGGGATAGTCTTCAAGAACGCCGTACGAACTTTCTTGGCCTTCTCCGCGTCACCACCGTAGGTGGCCGGATCGAACGGACCGCCGTTGTCGTAGGTCAGGTCAACATGCTCGTAGGTGCCTTCGTAACCAGACTGATGGCTGACACCCTTAATATCCTTGACCGCGCTCAGCACGTCCGCCGTCACCTGCGGCAGAATGATGTCGAGTTCACCGTTCTTGAGGGCCTGGACCTGCGCCATCGCGTCTTCGTTGTAGCGCACTATGACTTCATCGACGTTTGACTTGGTGCCCCAAGTGAAGTCGGGGTTCTTCTTCAGGGTGATGTACTGGCCTTCAACGTAGTCGCTGACCACCATGGGCCCGCAAGACAGGACCAGCCCAGCGTCTTCCTCCGCCGGCATGGCAGTGAGATCAAAGTCGAAGCTCCAGACCTTGGCGATCTTCGCCAACGCGACCGTGTCCTTGTTTTGGATGGCTGCCGCCACGGCCGCCTGGGCTTCGCCCGGATCCTCGATCCCCAGCGCCCGCTGGCCCACCACATGCGACGGCAGCGGGTAGTCAACGAAGTTGTACTGCCAGTCGGGGAAGGCCTTCGAGTAAACGAAGGTGATCTCCTTGCTGTCTTCAGAGACCGTAGGTGTCTCCTGGATCAGTTCCACCGCCGGATCGCCAGCGTCGAAGTAGACCTTGCCTTCAGTCACCTCGGTGATCGCGCCGTCCTCATCTTTCTTGATGTCCTCTGCCGCGGCATCGTTGAAGACATTTGAGCGGCCGGCCCAGTCGAGCAGCAAGTCCACGGCTGACAACGGTGTACCGTCAGACCACTTGGCGTCCGGGTTGATTGTCTGAGTGACGGTCAGCGGCTCTTCGGAATCGACCTTCATGGTGCCAAAGGATTCGTTCTTGACGAAGTTCAGGTCCGTATCGTAATACGCCCAGTTGGCACGAGTCATGTAGGTGATGATGTAGTTGGCGGCCGCGTGGCCGTTGGTGGACATGTAGTTCATTGAGAACAGGGGCTGGTTCCAGCCCACAGTCACGGTGCCACCGGTGGTTCCCCTGCCGCCACCGCCTGAATCATCCGTGTCTGGTGTGTTGCAGCCGGCCAGCACCAGTGCCAGCCCCGCCGCTGCCGCACCCATCGCGGCTAGTTTCCCACGGCGAAATCTCATATGTCGCTCCTTTTCGGTTGGAAGGTGTGCCTCCGTGCCCGGCACTCGCTCCCAGGCGAGAGGCACTCGCGCCTAAGCACGAGTCATTGGCTCCACCTTAGGTGTCAGTGCCGCGCTTTTTGCGCTACGACCCACTTGCTCACAAATCGTGACCATCTTGCAACATATGGCCGATGCCGCCCATCCCGTCCCGTCCCATTGGCCCGTTCCGTACCCGAGAGCCCGAGTTGAGGCTGAGATCGCGCCGGTTGTTGCGGCGCGACGCCCGCCACTGTCTTGGCGCTAGGGGAACCCTCACCGGCGCTGCTCGGCCCAAAATTCTGCCTGATCGGCCCACAATATGTCATTCAGCCGGCCTATCGCCTCATCAAGCGCTGGATCATCGACGTCTGTTGGGTCATCACCGCCGCTGTGCCAGCCAGGAGCGTCCCAGCCGACGGACGGATCCAAGACCTTGGATTGGCCGGCCCAACCGTGTTCAGGCTCCTCTCCTCCCTCAATCTCCTCACGATGCGCTTCGATGTCAAACACTGGGCAAGCGTCAACCAACTCTTTGACTTGGTCTTCGGTCATGGTCGGTGGCAGAAGAGCCATTGGATAGGTATTGAAGCCGTCGGCTACCGGGGGGCTCAGATCCGGGATCGACAATAGCCCGCGCTCGCGGGCGCACGCTATCCAGTCGTTTGTGACCGCTGTCACTGCCTGCTTCTCCAACAACTCTTCACGAGAATCAATCGATTCAGTTGGCTCCTCGTAACCTGAAGTGTCAAGGCACGTTCGCCATTCCTCCGACATGTCCCGCGAGCCTAGGAAGAGCACCTCCCGGTTGCTTCCCTGCTCCCGTTGTTCCCGGTCAGAGGCCATTTCCATGAATCGGTCCAGCGCGGCCGTGGCCGCACCGCCGCTAACCGTAGAGACATCGGTCCGGCATTCTCCGTCTGCCCAGCACACCATGTGGGGCTCAGCCCCGCTGAACTCGACTCTGCCGCGTGCGTCCGGCAGCGCCACGACCTTGGCCGCGATCTCCGCTTCCTCAAGGCAGTCGACGAGCGAATGCGCCTGTTCAAGTTGATGGGCGGCCTCATCCGAGGCCTTCTCGCCCAGAGCCGCCACCCCATCACGGGTGTCGCATCCTGTCAGGAACACGACGCAGGTAGTCGCCGCCCAGCTTGTGCCATGCACGCGTCCCTCCGTTCTCCTCGCCCGGCACGCTGCCGCATCCTTGGTGGGCTCCACCCGAAGGCGGCGCGATCTCACATATCTTCACCCCAAAGCGGCTCCGGAATCCCACGCTCTAACCCCCTGTAGCTGCGTGCACAGATAGGTGTAGTGATCAGCACTCAACCCCGTCACAATCCCTGCCACAGCCACGTTACCCGTTCCGTTTGCGTAATAGCAGGGCCCACCCGAGTCACCGGGCCGGAAGCCATTAGTGTCGGACCCTGACCCACCCGAGCTGTCGTGCCGCATGATCGTAAGACGCCCCGTCGTGACGCCCGACACAGTGCGGGTCGCGCCAGTCGCCGTGACAAAGAACCTGCAGGCCTGACCGGTGGTCGAACCCGAAGTGCAAATCCCAGAGCCGATGGCCCTTACGCCCCAATTCGCCCCGTTGATGTTGAGGGTCGTGGTGTCGTACAGCCCCCCGGCATACGTCTTTAGAGCGTAGCTATGCTGATAGACCAACTTCCAGTCACCGTAAATGCCAGCGTTGCCAGGATAGGATGTCGTGTATTGGGAACCAATGTATGCGCCGTTGTTGTAGAACCGCGAGGCAGTGCAATGTCCGGCGGTGAGCATTGTCTTCGTCCCGTTGACCGTGATCGGTACGCCACTTGAGCAGCGCCCCGATGCGCTCACGGTACATGAACCACTGCTCGAGCATATGGCCGCCCCCATGTAGTGCGGTTGGGCATCATCGTCGTATCTGTTGTACGACGACACGAACTCGCTGGTGGCCGTCGTCGTGGCCACTGGCACATCTTCACCTATGATCGCCTTCACCGCAGCTTCCGCCTTCGCGGTAGCTTCCTCAGGAGCCTCGGTGCCGGCGCTTACCAGCACTTCGATTGTGACACCGCCCGTGTACGGGTCCGGCCCAATTCCTTGGAGCCCTTGTTCGGCCAAACCGGCCGAAACGACTTTGCTGGTTAGCTGGGTCATTTCGTCAAGGGAACGCGGAACGTATTGGAACTCAAACGTGAATTCCGGGTACGCGGCGGCCTCTTCCCGGAGCAAGCGCTCCACACTGGATGCCCCAGACTTGATGAAGACCACCATCCCCTGCCGGTCAGAGCAATAGGAGATGCCTGCGACTTGGGATGGATGGTCACCGGCGGTGATCGAGAGCTTGTCGCCCATCTGCTCAGCGCGCTCGGTGAATTCGTTGTACCAGAGGCGCTCGCCAGATTTGTCAAACTCGACGCAGGCCGGCTTGCGGTCGGCCCCGGGGTTCCGTCCGTCCGTTCGCATGGCCGGAAGGTCTCCAGCCCCGGTTAGAGGCTGAGCAGACGAACGATAAATGCCGCCTGCTGCCTGACCTACCAGAAGGGCTACCGCCAGGCCTGTCCCGAGCACGACCGCCCGGCGCATCGGAAGCTTCATCTTCGATTCCTCTCCAATAGCTGTTGTATCAGGCCGAGGACGCCTGCGCGCCTGTGCCGACGTGCCGAATCTGCGCCGCGCCAGCAAACCCGTTTGGCGCCGTTTTAACACAAAGAAGGCCGGGAGCATGGTGCCCTGGCAGGATTAGAGCCGTCAATCAAACGATTGGCGACAACCTGACGAAGCCTTCAACCAACAGCTAGCATTGCTCCAGACCACAACCCGTTGCACTTCTCTAATGGTTGGTGGCTGGCCTGGGGCTGGCCGGTCGGGACCGCTGATACGCCGTGCCTCCACCACCGGCAGGGGCACGGCGAGGAAACTGGGTGCCGACCCGTCTGGGTGTGACTCATTGCACTTCTGGCCGCCAGGACACCTGGTGTGCTCTTAGTTAGACCTGTCCGCCCAGGCGGGTCGGCGCCGCCCGGCCCGCCGCGTTGACCTGATAGAAGGCCGTCCGGCCTTGGCTTTGCGGCCAGGGCCGTGACTCATTAGAGAACTGTCCCGCAGCGACCTTTCCCAGGCGACGCCGGCTTCGCGAAACGCCTAGTGAAAGGAACGATCCGCGATGACTATCGTCGCACACGAATACACCCATGTGGTCGGCGTGGACACCCATGCCGCCACCCACACCTACGCCATGGTCAACACCCTGACCGGGGAACTGGCCGAAACCAAGACGTTCCCCACCACCAAGGCCGGC
>JAIRXP010000093.1 GCA_031268215.1 Bifidobacteriaceae bacterium
TACAACCTAGAACTTCGCTCAGCCCTGAACATCAGGCCCGGTTGCTGGCCGAGTTCGAGTCCGGGGAGTCCATCCGGGGGCTGGCCCGGAAACACAAGCTCCACCGCACCACGGTCATCCGGTCGTTGCGCCGGGCAGGGGTTCCTCCGCTCCAGCCGACCTCGGTCACGAAGAAGCCAGAGTTGGTTTGGGAAGCCCAACGCCTGCGCGAGGAGGGGTTGACGTTGCGGAAGATCGCCGAGGCGATGGGCGTCTCGCATCCCACCGTTCACCGGTTGCTGCGCGCCTGACTCACACTGTCAAGGTGCTCACGCCCCACCAGCTTCTCGCCAACAGCCTTGCCGGGGACATCTACAAGGGCGAGCCGATCATGTTCCGCCGAGATGAGGCGCGATCAGCGGCGAGGGAGTCTGCTCAGGTGTCGGCGCGTTCTTCCAGCACGCGCCGAGTCCGTGCTAGTTCCTTGGCCAGGGTGTCCTCATCCGGGAGGGCCAACCGGTATTCCGCCGCCAGCACCTCGTTCGGCAACCCGTCCAAGGCGTAATGGGCTTCGTCCGCTCCTTTCTCGGCGCAAAGGATCAGGCCAACCGGCGGGTTCTCCCCTCGCTTCACCCAATTCGCGCGGGCGTAGTTGAGGTAAAGGTGCATCTGCCCCGCGTCTTGGTAGGAGAAACGGCCCCGCTTCAGATCGATCAACACCAGGCAGTGCAACTGACGGTGGTAGAAAACCAAATCGACCCGGAACCAAGTGTCATCCAGCCGGAGACGGCGTTGCCTCGCCACGAAAGCGAAGTCGTCGCCAAGTTCCAGGAGGAACTCCGCTAAGTGGGTGAGCAGTGCATCTTCAAGGTCGGTCTCGGAGTATTCGTCTTTGAGGTCAAGAAACTCCAAGATGAACGGGTCGCGGAATGTGGCGCTGGCCTGAGCGTCGCTCCCCACCCCCGCCACCTCGCTCTTGCCGCGCTGGAGCATGACGGCCTTATCTGTGGACAGTGCGGTTCTCTCGTAGAACTGACTGTCGATCTGACGCTTCAACTGGGCGATGGTCCAGCCGTTGCGCAGCGCCTCAGTCTCATAGAACCGTCTGGCGAAGTCGTTCTTGACCGCCATCAGACGCACATAGGCGGTCCACGGCAACGGGAAAAGCGCTGCCCACACTGGCGAGTCCAACCTTGGTGGGGAAGCGAGCGCGGGAACCGACGGGGCGGCGGATTCTGGAACCGACGATTCCAGAATCCCAAGCGCTCCAGATTCTGGAATCGCTGATTCCAGAATCCTCTCGGGCGGCCAGGCCAGCCGGAACCGCCTCATCAGATAGAGATTGTCAACGCTGTACCCGCGCCCAAAGCGGCTGGTCAGGTCAGCGGCCAACCGCTCCATCGTTTCCGTGCCGTAGGCCGCTCGTTCCGATCCGGCCTGCTCCTCCTCGACGATCCGATGCCCGACGCTCCAGTGCTCCGCCGTCATCACAGTGTTGACGTTGCGCGTCACCACATCCCGAGCGTGCTCAAGCAGCACGACCAGATCGCCGAGCAGGCTCTGATAGCCGCCGCTCACCTCAGCATCGCCCATGCCAGTCCCATCTGTCGCCTCGAAGCGGCGTCATACCACGTAGCACCTGCAAGCCTATCGACGGCCACTGACAATCCCTGGCTGCCCATCTTCCAATCAGAAGCGCAACACCCTTCCTAGGATGAGGACTGCTTCAAGTTCTCTACAAGGAAGGGTGTTGCTGTGGGCCAACGCTACCTGCATCTGTCTGCCGACGAGCGGCTGGTCATCGAGAAGGAAATCCACTGGCCACCCAAGAGGAGATTATCTTGGCCATCGTCATGCCCGGCAGCGCCTGGGGCTTGGGCGGCTGGCGGATGAGTCTTTCCGTGTGTGTGGCGTAAGCCGCGCTGAGAGTCTCTCGGTGGCGCCGGCGGCTGCCGCCTGTCGCGGCTCCGGTCCGGACAGTCGCAGATGGCTAGGACCGTTGCACCGGGAAGGCGGTGGCTACTCAAATGAGACCTTAGCCTGGCTTTGCCGCTGGTGTGGGGGTTGGTTTTCGTGTTGGCCGGGCTGCTGGTGGACCGCTGCAAGCAAATTGACTGGGTTGTCCTTTCTCCTGTGGCAGCGGGTCGTTCCTTTTATGGGTTCGGTGTGTGGGTAGGCTGTCGGCGTGATGGCGTCAAGGTCCGGCCTAGGTTCTGTTGCTTCTGTTGGGGGTAAGCAGCGTCCGGTAAAGGATGGCGGTGGGTCTGGGGTGCAAAGCGAGGGGCCACAGCCAGGCGTTAAGCGGGCTGATATTCAGTGGTTGCGGGCTTTGGCGGTGACTTTGGTGGTGCTCTACCATGCCGCGCCCGGTGTTGTGCCTGGTGGCTATGTAGGTGTGGACATTTTCTTCGTGATCTCGGGTTTTCTGATCACGTCTGGGCTTATCAAACGACCACCTTTGGGGTGGCGTGGTCTGACGGATTTTTGGGCTCGGCGGATCCGCCGCCTGTTGCCTGCGGCGTTCCTTGTGATCGTGGTTACGTCGGTGGCGGCTTATTGGTTTGGGCCTTCCACGCAGTGGTTGGCCACGCTCCGTTCGGGGGTCGCGTCTGCCCTGTATGTGCAGAACTGGAACCTTTGGAAGATTGGGGCGAACTATCTTTCGGCGGATGCGGCCCCTACGCTGTTTCAACATTTCTGGTCCTTGAGCATTGAAGAGCAGTTTTATGTGGTCTGGCCGGTCTTGATCCTGTTGGCGGTACTGCTCGGTAAGAGGCTGGGCTTGAGGCCGGGGGGACCTGTTCTTGGCGCGGTGCTTGGTGTATTGGTGGTTTCGCTGGCGGCGTCAATTCTGGCGACTCCAGGGCACGCGACGGAGGCCTACTATGTCACGCCGACACGGGTATGGGAGCTGGCGGCGGGCGGGTTGTTGGCGAGTTGCTATCCGATGGTGGGTCGTTGGGTGGACGGGCGGGGCTATCTTCGATGGATGTTGCTTGTGACCGGGGTTACCGCGATGTTGGGTTCGGCGTTCGTATTCGATGACGCGACGGTGTTTCCTGGGTACGCGGCGTTGCTGCCGGTTTCTGGTGCGGTGTTGTTCATTTGGGCGAATGCTCCTGACGTGGGGGGTTCCGGAGGGCGGGTGTTCTTGGGACGTTTTTGGGGGTTCCGTCCGGTTCAGTACTTGGGTGACATCTCCTATTCTGTGTACCTGTGGCACTGGCCGGTGATCTTGTTCACGGGATATGTGTTCAGGAAGATGTCTGGCTTGTCTTGGTGGCAGGCCCTGTTGGCGGTC
>JAIRXP010000015.1 GCA_031268215.1 Bifidobacteriaceae bacterium
GGGCGTTTGGGGGGGCTGTGGTGGGGTGTGCGGGTTCGGACTAACAGAAAATAGGACTTAAGGCCCCCCCCCCCCCCCCCGTAGCAGGCCATAACCTAATGGTCCTAGCTCACCAGCGACGCGGGGGCCGGCGGGTGGCAAGACAGCAATCACGGAACGAAAGGAAAGAGAACGCATGAATACAGATTCTTCGGGGAACAGCCCTCGGGCCAGTCGCTGGGTGGTGTTACTCCTATTGGCAGTTGCCATTGGCCTAGGGGCTGTCTCACTCACGCCGATTGGCCGCAGCAGCGCTGTGGTCTGGTGGGGCCTGGCCCTCGCCACCATGCTCGCCGCCCTGTTCATCTCGATAGCTCGACAACGTGCGACCAGCCGAGGGCGTACCGCCGCGGTAACCGCCACTGTGGCAGCCGTCACAGCCGCCGCCGCAGCCCTGGTCGCGACGGTCGTCGCTCCAGCGTCTCCCGGGGCTAGTGATGTGGATGCGCCACTCAACCTTCCGGCCGCTGTGGTGGACGTGTCCGCGCTACCCGTCTCGGCGACGCGGCACGAAGAGATCGAATTCGATCCTTCAGACGAAACCACGGCTGAACTAGTCATTGAGGCCTCTGAGGCGTTGGATGATTTCATCGAGTTGGATGACTCGATTGCGGATCGGTATTCACGGCTCGTTAAGGAACAGGGGTTCATCCCGGCGAGCCGTCATCAGTTGGACTACCGAGATGCGATGGCCGAGGAAGTCGATGGCATCACGGTCATCACGATTCCGCTGCGCGGATCCGAAATCCCTGAGTTCTCCAAGGCCATCTTCATGCTCAGTGGAGGTCAAACACATGTCACAGAGATGTACGCGGAAGAGCTTGAGTCCGGCGATGTCAGTTTCCAGATGTGGGAGGACGGGGTCCAGGTCAGAGACGTCGAACTCATCAGCCCGGAGAACCAGTCCGACGGCGACATCCAAACTGTTAAGTTCAGTTGGAAGAAGCTCAACGATTGCCTCAACAAGGTCGGCATCAATTGGGCGGTGTTGGCAATCATCTCCGTTGCCTGCACGGCCGCCTGCGCGGCGACGGCTGGCGTGGGTTGCGTCGGATGCATAGGCGCTATGGCCGGGTGGACCGGCGGGACAATCGGCACGTGCGTAGCGCTAGCGTGCAAGTGACCTCGCAATAATACGTCGAGCATCAGTGCAGGGAGACCTGGTGTTCTTGGCCAACCCCGGTGGTGGGCGTCAAGAAGTCTCACGGTCTTCGCGTTGCTGAGATTGGCGGATATGAAAGCAGGGCACCCTAGGGTGCCCTGCTTTCATTGTGACGTGTCGGTTCTGGGGTGATTCGAGGGGCACACGACCGACTTCGCCGCCAAGGCCACCCCGGTGCTGGACAGGCTGCGTTCCGACCCGGTGGGTGTGATTCGTTTTCGTGTCGTTGGGGTGTTTGGGCTGGTTGCGTGGGTAGGCTTGGATAGGTACTATCCAAGACTGAGGGAGGGCTGGCGGTGGCTGATTACAAGGACCGGACGGACGAGGAGTTGCGGGCTGGCCGCGAGGAGTTGCTGGCGCGCTTGGCGGTGGCGGGCGGGATGACCCCGGGCTCTTTCCAGGAGGAGTGGACCCGCTGCGGGAAGGGGGCCTGCCATTGCGCGGAGGACGGCGACGCGGGGCACGGCCCTTACCGCTCGGTCCTGCGCTACCAGGCGGGGCGAACCGTCAAACGAGCGGTGCCCGCGGCGTTGGTCGACGAGTTCCGCGGTCGGGTCGGCCGGTGGGGCGAGTTCGAGCGTGCGTGCGGGGAATTGGCTGATATCGAGTGGGAGTTGTCGTTGCGGGAGTTGGGGCGGGCCAGACGCGGGGTTGGCGCCGAGGGCGGCGCGGGTGTCCCGGCCGCCAAGAAAAGGGGCTCTGCGACCAGGATTGGGCGCAACTCCAGGCCGAGTTGACTGCTCTGGCCGCTCAGGAGGTGGCTGGTTTCATCGTGGCCGCCCGCGCCGCGTGCGACCGGGAGGCGATGGTGTTGGACGCGTTCGAGGACGCGGCCCGGCGGGCGGCGGACCGGGTGGGGTGTGGGTTGACTGGTGGGGCCGCGAACCTGGTTTGTGCTTCGGTGCCGCTGGTGGTGCCGTGCCCCCAAGGTCACGGTACCCCTGCCCATTCAACGCGTCCGAAGGCGATCAGCACCATGGCCGGGGACATCAAGATCAAACGCGCCTACCATTACTGTCGGGCCTGCCGGGATGGGTTCTTCCCCGCTGACCGGCTTTTAGGTGTGGAGGCGAGGACCACCTCGACCGCGTTCGACAGGGCTGTGACCGCCGCCGCCAGGGAAGTCTCGTTCGCGCGGGCGGCGCAGCTAGTTGAGGAGATCACAGGGCGCCACGCTCCCTCCGTTAGCAGGTGCGAGAGAATCGCGAAACGGTCCGGGCGGGCGGCGCGCGCCTTGATCGAGGCCGACACCGCCCGGGCGGTGTGCGCCAAACCCGGCGCTTTGCGGCGCTGCTGGGACCCGGGAGCCACCGCTTACGTCCTGATTGACGGCACTGGTCTGCCCATGGTTCCTTCCGAAACTGCCGGGCGCCAAGGCAAACAACCAGACGGGACAGGCAAGACCAGGGAAGTGAAAATAGCGCGCCTGGCCACCCAAACCGGCTGCGACAAACACGGCCAACCCGTCCTGGACAAACACTCCACCAGCTACGTCGCCACATTCGACCCGGCCGCCGTGTTCACCACCGACGTGGCCGCCGAAGCCGTCCGCCGGGACCTCGCCCACGCGCCACGCCTCGCGGTCATCGCCGACGGGGCCACCTGGATCTGGTGCCTGGCGGACAAACTATGGCCCAACGCGACCCAAATCGTCGACTACTTCCACGCCGCCGAACACGTCTGCGACCTCGCTGACCTACTCAAACCCCACCTGCCGGCCGACCAAGACCCCGTCACGTTCACCCAGTTGCTCACGGACAACCTCAAAGCCGGCCGAATCCAACAACTCGCCAACCACGCCCGCGCCATCGCCCTTCCCGACCAGGCCACCAAAGACAAGGTCGCCGCCGCCGTCGCCTATTTCACGAAGAACTGGCACCGCATGCAATACGCCCAGTTCAAACAAGACGGATTCTTCATTGGCTCGGGGGCAGTGGAGTCATCTTGCAAGAGCCTCGCCGAAGCCAGAGCCGCCCAATCCGGGATGCGCTGGACCATCAAAGGCGCCGACCCCATCATCGCGCTGCGCGCCCTGCACCGATCCGACAACCAAGGCGACAACCGCTACAACCGCATCTGGGATAGAACCACACCCAAGACAACACCCGCAACAGCCACCCACCAACATTCCTGACGCGCCATCTTCTAACTTGAAGTGCAACATTCCTGGGTGAGGGCTGGTTTGGATGATCTTAGCTGTTTCAGTTCGGTTTGGAATGCTTCTGCGGGGGTGTGGTAGCCGAGGACGGCCATTGGCCGGTTGTTGATTTCGTCTACGGCGTCTTGGAGGTCCTCGGGTGTGAGGGGCTCGAAGTTGGTCTTTTTCGGGATCTTCTCCCCTGATTGTGGGTCAGATCCGGGTGCTTATTCCACTTGGACTGAGCCGGGTGGCTATGGGCGACTGAGCCGGGTGGCTATTGGGATGTGAGCCGGGTGGCTATGGGTGACTGAGCCGGGCGCTGCCGGCGAGTGGGCCGGG
>JAIRXP010000021.1 GCA_031268215.1 Bifidobacteriaceae bacterium
CCCGGCCCACTCGCCGGCAGCGCCCGGCTCAGTCACCCATAGCCACCCGGCTCACATCCCAATAGCCACCCGGCTCAGTCGCCCATAGCCACCCGGCTCAGTCCAAGTGGAATAAGCACATGGATCGGAGGCGATACGTCGGGGGACTCTGTTTTCTTCCCCTGTGGGATCAGGGGAATGACCTCAGTGAGTTGGCCAAATTCTCGTTTCTCCGAGTCGCGAGACCTATGCCATGCCTGCGACCGCCCATCGAATTCTCCAGGAGCGTATTAGCGACTGGTGCCGTGAAATGCCCGTTACCTGACGCTGACCCGGTGGACCCCAACTTGCGAGTGGCCGTGCTTGACGGCGGAATAAATGACGGGACCCAGATGTCCCGCTGGGCGGTGGCGCATGAACTGCCGGGGACGGCCCCGGCGGGACCGGAGACGCTTGAGCACGGACATGGCGTTACCAGCGCCCTCTTGTTTAGTTCTCTCAAACCAGGGCAGCGGGCGCCCGTGCCCTATGCCTACGTTGACCACTACCGTGTCATGGACAGGAACACAGGCACCGCTGATCCATTTGAGTTGTACGACGCCTTGGACAGAGTCGAGACCGTACTGGCATCAGGCAACTACGAGCTGGTTAATCTAAGCCTCGGCCCGAACCTTCCGATCGATGACGGCGAAGTGCATTTGTGGACGGCTCTCATTGACAAGTATCTAGCAGACGGACGGACGCTCCTTACGATCGCCGCAGGTAACGGTGGCGAGGCCGAAGATCCTGACGAGGCACGGATACAGGTACCTGCGGATGCAGTAAACGCCGTCGCGGTCGGCGCTTCAACACTCGCACCCGATGGGTGGAGTCGCGCGCCCTACAGTGCGATTGGGCCTGGCAGGAGCCCGGGCCGAATCAAACCTGACCTCCTTCATTTTGGGGGTGACGCTGAATCACCCTACCTCGTGTACGCCCCGGACAACGGCACCGGACTGGCCAGACAGGCCGGTACCTCGTTCGCAGCTCCAAGCGTTCTGCGACTCGCGTCGGGAGTGCGCGCCCATCTCGGCAGTCGCGTCGGCCCGTTGGCCCTTAAGGCGCTGTTGATAGACCAAAGCGTGAGACCCGATGACGCCGATAGCCATCAGGTCGGATGGGGACAGATTGACTGCAGCCCGGAAGACATCGTGATATGCAAGGACGGCGAGGTGCGAATTCTCTTTCAGGGAGAACTCTTGCCCGGGAAATACCTGCGAGCACAGGTTCCGATGCCGGATGCGCCACTCCGAGGCAACGTCACAATCAAAGCCACTTTCTGTTACGCCAGTCCCATCGATCCCCAGGATCCAGGCAGTTACACGCGGAGTGGTCTAGATATTACATTCCGTCCGCACCTCAATCGTTTCGGGTCGGACCAGAGTACCGTCCCAAGATCGAGGGCCTTCTTCCGCAAGAGTGCCTTCGACACGGAGGACACTCTCCGCCAAGATGCTCAGAAATGGGAGACTGTTCTATCAGCAGAGGAAACCTTGAGGGCGACTTCACTCCGTAAGCCGGTATTTGACATACACTATAACGCGCGCTCGAGCGGCGGACCAGTAGGAAATGCTTCCGCTATCCCTTACGCGCTAATCGTGACTGTTCGAAGCAAGACGACTCCCGACCTCTATGACCTGGTCGTTCGCTCTTACCCGGGGGTACTTGTGCCGTTGACCCCAGTAATCTCGATCCCTGTCCAAGTGTAGGCCCAACTTCCCCGACGATTGTCCTGCCCGGCCGCATCAGGTCCTACGGGACTTACGAGCGCAAGACGTGGACCATGACTGGCGGGTCATCGCCTCGTAGTTGGCGAACAGGAGAGACAGGCGCTCATCGTTGTCGCGCAGGGAGCACTTCGCGTCCATCGCCTTGTCCATTACACGGTCGAGCGCGGCGTGGGCCTTCAGCAACTCTGGTGTCACGGCCAGGGGGGAGTGGCCGGCAAGGCGCCAATCAGGGTGAAAGTCACGGGCTGCCAGGAGGTCCTTGCCGGCGGATTTCATCTCAATGACGGCCAAGCCCGGCACCAGCGCGTCGATATAGCCGCGCTGATCGTTCGAGGACCGCTTGACGCGGTGCTCATACAAGCCCGCCCTCGTCTCGGTGATCCCGTACACGCCCAACAGGTCGCGGACAAACGACTGCGCCTCACCGCGCTCGTAACCCTCGGCGTCCCTCCACTCATGCGCAAATGCCGCCGCCCGCGACCGGATGTCGTTCAGGGAGAGAGCCTTCGCCACGGGCCACAAGCCTACTGACCAGCGCCGCCGAACCGCCGATGAATCCTGCTCGCGTTCAGTCGAGTCTTCCGGATTGACGGTTCTCTGCGCAGACGCTGATACCCAGTGACAGCCAACAGAATCCCGTTGAGAGCGGGCGCGACTCTTGGGGCAAAGTGGACAGTAAGTGGACACCTAAGTCCTTCAAACACGCCATGAGAAGCGATCTGGCCAGCGTTTCCGCTGGTCACAGCCCTGCAAAGTCGGGGTGGCGGGATTTGAACCCACGACCTCTTCGTCCCGAACGAAGCGCGCTACCAAGCTGCGCCACACCCCGCGGCTGAAAAACAGCCAGCGACCGAGCATACTCGGTCAACGGCCCACAATCATACCGGCCGCAGTCCGTCACCGCCTGGACCCGCCTGGACCACGCCCCAGACCAGCCAAGCCCGCCCGGCCCGGGCAGAACCGCTGAGGGATACTAGACCAGCGCGCCGGCCCGGTAGACCTCTTGGCCGGTCAAGCCGCGATCCGCCAGGATCAAATCGGCTCGCCTCCCGGCCATCAGGGACCCAACCTCGTGGCCAATGCCAAGGACCCGCGCTGGGGTGGCCGATGCCGCCCGCACCGCTACCTGCACCGGCACGTCACTTTCAAAGACCGCCGAGCGGACCGCGTCAATCAGATGCGAGGTACTCCCGGCGATTGAGTCGCTGCCGGCGATACGGGCCACACCGTCCGCGACCGTTACCGCCATGGGCCCGAGTTGATAGGAGCCATCAGGCATGCCGGCGGCGGCCATCGCGTCGGTCACTAGCAGGACCGTGCCTGGTTCAGCGATCGCGAACACGTCCCGGACGGTATCCGGATCAAGGTGAACGCCATCGGCGATGAGTTCAACGGCCAGGCCGCCCTGTGAAGACTGGGCGAGGCATTCCAGCGCCGGACCGGGGCGGCGGTGATGCACTGGCGGCATCCCGTTAAACATGTGGGTGGCTACGGGTCGCGAGGACCTGACCACAGCGCGACTGGCCCGCGCGGCAGCGCGGCCGCCGTCCTCTGGGGCCGAGGCGGCAGAGCCACCGGCGTCCAGATCCCCGGCGGCGGCCCGGGCCAAGGCGAGCACGGAGGCATCAATGGCCAAGCGCAACTCATGAGGTGAGCATTCGGTGTGGCCAAAGCAGGGCACCGCACCCGCGGCGGCTAGGGCCTGAATTACTGAAAGCTGGTCGGAATCGCCGCTGACCACCCCGGGGAGTTCGGGTGCCAGCGTCATCGTGGCTAGATGGCCCCGGGCGGCCTTGGCCAAGGACAGAACTAAATCGGGGTTGGGCGGCTCCATCTTCGCTGGGTCTTGAGCGCCGGCGCAGTTCTGATCCAAGAAAGGGCCCTCTAAGTGGATGGCGGCCAGTTCACCGGATTCGCACAACTCGGCCAGCAACGAGGTCTGGCGGGTCAGTTCTTCCGGTAGATCGGTGACCAAAGAGGCCACCAGCGAGGTAGTGCCGTGGCGCCGGTGCTCCATGACCGCGATCATCGCTTCTTCGGCCGAGGCGGCGTTAGGGAAGGACTGCCCGCCACCCCCGTGGCAGTGCGCGTCCACTAGCCCCGGCAGGATGTACCCGTCCCAGACTCGGGCGTCCTCAATAACGCCGGCCAATTCGGGGGGCGCCTCGCCAATGAGCCCCGCGAAGACGATCGCGTCCTTCTCAACTACTACGGCGGCATCGGGCAGTACCGCGTCCTCAACTACTACTTCGCCACGGATGGCCCAAATTTGTCCCAATGGAATCTGTGCTGTGCTCACAACCGAATTCTGCCATCTTTCCTGTACCCTTCTACGGGTGTCCGGCCGGTCCGGCGGGCGGTCGAGCTAGGGCCCGGAAACGGTGAGAGGACCAACAATGCCAGGAATAGTGCTTGTCGGAGCCCAGTGGGGCGACGAAGGCAAGGGCAAGGCGACCGACCTGCTAGGCCAGGATGTTCACTATGTGGTGAAATTCAATGGCGGTAATAATGCTGGCCACACTGTGGTCATCGCGGGGCAGACCTACGCCCTGCACCTGCTCCCCTCCGGCATCTTGACCCCTGGGGTGACGCCAGTGATCGGCAATGGGGTGGTGGTGGACCTAGAGGTGCTGTTCGGCGAGATGGCGGCACTGGAGGCCCGGGGGATCGACACCTCCAAACTGGTGCTGTCCTCGAACGCTCACCTGATAGCGAGCTACAACCGGACCATGGACAAGGTCACAGAGCGGTTCCTGGGCAAGCGGCAAATCGGTACTACGGGACGCGGGATCGGCCCGACTTATGCTGACAAAATGCAGCGTGTTGGCTTGCGGGTCCAAGATTTGTTCGATTCTTCGATCCTGCGGCAAAAGGTCGAAGGCGCTCTGATGCAGAAGAACCATCTGCTGGTGAAGGTTTACAACCGCCGCGCCATCGCCGTCAACGAGGTACTTGACGAGCTGGAGGCCTTCGCGGACCGAGTGCGCCCGCTGGTGGCGGATACGTCCCTGCTGCTGAACAACGCCCTCGATGAGGGCGCCACGGTCCTGTTCGAAGGCGGCCAGGCCACCATGCTGGACGTGGATCACGGCACCTATCCCTTCGTTACGTCCTCAAACGCGACCGCCGGCGGCGCCTGCACCGGCACCGGTGTTGGGCCTAAACGGATCGACCGGGTAGTCGCCGTTATCAAGGCGTACGCCACCCGGGTTGGCGCTGGCCCGTTCGTCACCGAATTGCACGATGCCGACGGCGAGCGTTTGCGCGAAAGTGGGCACGAGTATGGGGTCACCACCGGACGTCCTCGTCGCTGTGGGTGGTACGACGCGCCGGTGGCCCGTTACGCCGCGCGGATCAATGGGGTCACCGACTTCGTGCTGACGAAGCTTGACGTGCTGACAGGCTGGGACCGGATCCCGGTTTGCGTTGGATACGACGTCGGTGGTTCTGTCCACCAGGATTTGCCAGCTTCGCAAAGTGATATTCATCATGCCCGGCCGGTGTACGAATACTTGGCTGGCTGGGATGAAGACATCTCCCGGGCCCGTTCCTTCAAGCAGCTTCCGCCCAATGCGCAGGCGTACGTGACGGCGATTGAGCAGTTGTCCGGTGCCCGGATTTCGGTGATCGGGGTGGGGGCGGCCCGCGATGCCATTGTTCAACGTCACTCTCTGATCCCCTGACAATCTCCTGACCGGTTCTTGACGCGCCCGGCGCCGGCGCCCAATCGGGTGGCCGATCCTGCTGCCAAAGGGGTTCTGACCAGCCCGGTAGCGTGGTCACTGGGCGGAAACGCAGGAACTTTGCGCCAAGTGAAAGCCAGATTCAGAATAGGCTAGTCTCCGGTGTGGATCGTGAGCCAACCGCCACTGGCCGCTACACGGCGCGGGCGGGGGGCCCAACGGTCTTGGGGGCACGGCCGCCGGACCTGTCCGGCGGCCTTCCCCGCTCCACCCCCGGTGTATAGACGCACCGACGGGGATTACAACTGACCAATGGAAGGTTTTGTAGGACATGACCATTGCTGACACCTCGTTCGCCGGAATCGCGGCGACGGCACCGACCAAGAACGCCAAACTGATTCAGTGGGTGTCCGAGGTAGCGACCAAGACCCAGCCCCAGGAGATCGTGTGGGCTGACGGATCGGAGGAGGAGTGGAAGCGCCTGACCGATGAGATGGTTGCATCAGGCACCCTCATCCGTCTGAACCCCGAGAAGCGCCCCAACTCCTTCTTGGCCCGCTCGGAACCTAGTGACGTGGCCCGGGTGGAGTCGCGAACATTCATCTGTTCGGAAAAAGAAATCGATGCGGGCCCAACCAATAACTGGATGGCCCCAGATGAGATGCGCCCCATCCTTGACAGTGTGTTCACTGGCTCGATGCGCGGACGGACCATGTATGTGGTGCCGTTCTCCATGGGGCCATTGGGCGGCAACATTTCTAAGCTGGGCATTGAGATCACTGATTCGCCTTACGTCGTGATCAACATGAAGATCATGACCCGGATGGGCCAACAGGCGCTCGATCTGATCACTGAAGACGTCGACTTCGTGCCGGCCGTTCACTCGGTTGGCTACCCGCTGATCGACGCGGACGGTAACGTTCGCGAAGACGTCGCTTGGCCTTGCTCCGATGACAAGTACATCACGCACTTCCCGGAGACCCGTGAGATTTGGTCTTACGGCTCCGGCTATGGCGGCAACGCGCTGCTGGGCAAAAAGTGCTACGCCCTGCGGATCGCCTCGGTCATGGCCCGTGACGAGGACTGGATGGCGGAGCACATGCTGATCCTGAAGCTCACCAGCCCGGAGGGCAAGACCTCGGTGGTGACGGCGGCGTTCCCATCGGCTTGTGGCAAGACGAACCTGGCCATGCTGGTGCCAACCATTCCCGGCTGGAAGGTTGAAACCGTTGGCGACGACATCGCTTGGATGCGTCCTGGCCCGGATGGTCGGCTTTACGCCATCAACCCGGAGGCTGGCTTCTTCGGGGTGGCGCCCGGCACATCCATGAAGACCAATAAGAACGCCATGCTGTCCATGACGGAGAACACCATCTTCACTAACGTCGCTCTGACTGATGACGGCGATGTCTGGTGGGAGGGCATGACGGATGAAGCGCCGGCACACCTGATTGACTGGCGTGGCAATGATTGGACGCCGGCTTCCGAGGCGCCCTCCTCGCATCCAAACTCGCGTTTCACGGCGCCCGCCGCGCAGTGCCCAATCATTGCCCCGGAGTTCGATGACCCGAAGGGCGTGCCCGTTGACATTGTGCTCTTTGGTGGCCGCCGGGCCACCAATGTGCCGGTTGTCAACGAGTCGTTGAACTGGGAACACGGTGTTTTCATCGGCGCGACTGTGTCTTCGGAGCAGACCGCGGCCGCTGAGGGCGCGGTGGGCGCTTTGCGCCGTGATCCGTTCGCCATGCTGCCGTTCTGCGGCTACAACATGGGCGATTACTGGGGCCACTGGCTGCGCATGGGCCGGCTGCTGGGCGACAAGGCGCCACGTATTTTCCAAGTCAACTGGTTCCGCAAGGATGCCAACGGCAAGTTCCTGTGGCCGGGGTTCGGAGAGAACTCGCGGGTGCTGGCCTGGGCCGTTTCACGGGTGCTCGGGCAGGCCGGTTCGGAAAAGACCGCGATTGGTCAGATCCCGTTGCCGGGTGAGTTCAACGTTGAGGGCTTGGACCTGGCGGAAGGTGCGCTGGAACAGCTCTTCGCGATTGACCCGGCGGCTTGGCTGGCTGAGGCCGACCTGACTGAGGAGTACTTCGCTCAGTTTGGTGAGCGTCTTCCCGCCGCGTTGACCGGTCAGTTGGTCGCCCTGCGGGAGCGGCTGACCGAGGCGTAAGCCTAAGGCCACCTCACTGTGGTTGTGCCCGGTGTGGGCAGCTCGTTTCGAGTGGCCCACACCGGGCATTCTTGACTTCCCCTCCGGGCAGTCGATTGGCCGTCCTAGCTCCACTAGGTGAACAGAACCTTGACGAATGAGCCGGGTTTTTCATACTGGGGTCCCCGCAGGAGATTCGGCCGCAGGCCGAAGATCTTGCGGGGCTGCTAGACGGCCGGTGGCACCTGTCCGGTCTCCAGCGCCACGGCCACTTCGCTGGCTAGCGGAATGGACGGGCCGGCGCCTGGCCGGTTGAGCGAGATGGAGGCCGCCGCGGTGGCTGCCCGAGCGGCATCGCCCAAGGAAGCGCCGCCCGCTAAACCCGCAGCCAGGACGCCATTGAAAGTGTCGCCAGCGCCGGTGTGGTCGACTGATTCGACAGGCAACGCCGGGACGAACTCGATTTCCTGGCCCTCCTGCCCCACTACGGATCCCTTCCAGCCCTTCGTCATCACCACGGATGGGACCAGGCGTTGGAGCACACTGATGAGGGGGCCGTCGTCCGAGGGATACATCCCGAAGCGCTGCTTGGCCAGTTCATGCGCGCCGTGCCGGCTGACTATCAACACGTCAACGTTCTCGAGCAGTTCAGCGGGCAGGTCGATGGTAGGCGCCGCGTTCAGGACGAACACCGCCTCAGTTTCTTTGGCCGCTTTGGCGGCCTCCGTGACCGTTTCCACCGGTACTTCTAGCTGGGCTAGGACCACGTGGGCCTGGGCAATCAGCTTCCGGCCGGCGTCATCCAAAGCCACCCGCGCGTTAGCGCCCGGCACCACGGTGACCACGTTGGTGCCCAGCGGATCCACCATCACCAAGGCCGTACCGGTGGGGCAGTCGACTGTCTGCACGGCTGATGTGTCGACCCCAGCTTCGCGGACAAAGCTTTCCAGCAGGGCGGAATCCGCATCCGCGCCCCAAGCGCTGATCAGCGCTGTAGAGACGCCGCCGGCGCGGGAAGCCGCGACCGCCTGATTGGCGCCCTTGCCGCCGGGGAACTTCTCCGCCGCGACGGCAATCACTGATTCGCCCGGATCCGGCCAGCGCGGGACCTGAACCTCCAGGTCGACGTTCGCCGACCCGACTACAACTACCTGGACTCCGTCCGGAGCACCTTCTTGCGCCATCTGCCTGCCTCCTTGATCGTTCTCCCAAGAGCGCGTACCAGCGCCGGTTCACGCCAATAACCAATGCCGCTGTTACGCGGCGCGGTTGATACTCGGAACAAGCCTGCCACAACAGCGCCGCGGGTTCGAACACCTGCCAGATGTGGCCCAGTAATCCCCACCCTTTTCAACCCTGGGGAGGGGATTCAGCGGCGCCATCTGGATGGGCTGTTTCCGGAGTAGCGGGCCCGCGAGCGGGGGACAATCTGGCGATAATGCCGGCTTCAACTCAATAGGCCACCCGTGTGCCCAGGTCAGGGTAGAGTTCACGGATCCCGGCGTTGACGCATCCGCCCACGATTGGCGCCGTAGGCGGCAGTCCTAAGTCTTGAGCGATCTTCGCTGCGTTGGTGGAGTCCGGCTTGACGCCGGTGCCAACTTCCGCCAAGCATTCAATGACGTATTCGCGCAAGGGCTGGGCCATCACTGGCTCATGTGCGGCCAGATACGCTTGGTCAAGATAAGTGTGGTCGGAGTACTTGTCGCAAGCTCTGGCCTGCTCGCCGCTGAGGCCTTCTGGGATGGATTCGGGGCCGTCGCCCTCCCAGTCCATTTCGTAACCAGCGAATGAGCCGTCAATCGGGCTGACGTCCGGATCAAGGGTAATCAGGCCGGGGACCGCATCCTCCATGCACTGGCGCCATTGGTCGTGAGCCCATTCCAGGTCCGCCCAGGTGACTTCACCGTCTCGCATCAAGTCAGCGGCCCAGTAGCCTTCCCGCTTGGCCTGTTTCGCCAAATCCTCAAGACTGGTCTCGCGCTGCTCCGATTCTGGTGCCGTCACCGGCTCAGATTGCGGCCGATTGACCAGGACTAGCATAAGAACGACGCCGGCTCCGATGAGAAGCACCGGCAAACCCAAATAGCTCAGGATGCGCCGTACTTTACGCCCGTTCGGGGGTTTCTCCGTATCCTTGTTCATCTGCCTGCTGCTCCTGCTGCTCCTGTCGGGGGTATCCAATTGGGCCGTTGATCAGCGATCTTAGCGCCTCGCTGGGGCGCCAACCTGGGCACGGACCTAGGCGCTGGCTGGGGGTGTCCGCTGGAGTGCGACCTGACGGCCAGCCGCTCCCAGCGCCTAACTCAGAAGGGCCGCCACTATGAAAACCATTGGCGCAGCGCCCAAAGTAGTGACGGTTACAGCATCACGCGCCAAGATTGGACTGGCCTCATAGCGGGTGGCGTAGCTGAACACATTCTGAGCCGTCGGTAGGGCCGCCATAGCGGTCACAGCGTAAACCGCCGCCGGGCCCAGCCCAAACACAAAGCGGGCCAAAGTCCAGGCGGCGAGCGGCATCGCCAATAGCTTTATCACGCTGATCAGCGCGATCTGGCGCCGGGGAGAGTTCTTCGCCAGGACTGGCGTGTCTCGCAGCGACATGCCGAAAGCGATCAGCATGACCGGGATGCCGCCTCCAGCGATCAGGCGGACCGGCTCCATCACTACTAGCGGCACTTGCCAATGCGTGGCTGCGACGGCCATGCCGCTAAGCGAACCGATCACGATTGGATTGCAGATCGCGCCGAGGATTGTTTTCCAGACCGGAAGCGAGCCCGCCGCGCGGTCATGTTTGGTGAAAGCCGCCAGTATGGCTAGCCCAATGGGCGCGAACAGACCGGTCTGGAACAGCACGATTGGCGCCACCAGGGCCGGGTCGCCCAGCATGTGAGTAGCGATTGGCAGACCAATATTTCCGGCGTTGGTGTAACCGGCAGCGAGCGCGCCAACGGTCACCGCCGCTCCGCCCGGACGCCAGGCCAGGCCCGCGATCAGGGCATAGGCCAAAAATGCGGCCGCGGCCGCCAGAAAGGACACCAGCGCCATCCGTGAGAACAGGAGCCGCGGGTCGGACTCCGACATGATGACGAACAGCAAGACGGGTATCAATACGGTGACAGCCAACAGATTGAGCTGCTTGGCGGTTTCCGGAGCGATGACGTTGAACCGGGCGATCAAATAGCCAAGGACTATTGGTACCGAGACGGTGATGAACCCCTGCAGTGCGTCGAACACAGCCGCTCCCCTTTGTTCCGATTACCCACAGCCCAACCTAACCCTGCCACTCTTGCCGCCCGCCTTATTTCAAGGCAGTCAGGCGCAACGCCGCGGCCACGATCAGCGCATCAGGCGGCAAGTCGGTCCCCTCATGTCGGGTCAGGATGCCGTCCTTGGTCAGTACGTCAACCCACAAGGGCCGGGCCTGACGGCCGGCTATGACCGCGCCAACGGTCAAAGCGCTCGCTTCGGCGGTCGCGTCCGGCGGTTGGCCGGCACTTGACCCGGGCGCCAAAACCAAGTCGCGCTCAGCTAGGAAGGTGCGCAGACTGTCCCAACGGCATCGGCCCTGTGCGGCGACCCAACCGTCAGCCGCGTTGACTTCAATCACTTGGTCGAACCGCTTCAAGTTGAGTTGCTCCATGACGGCGGTGATGGAAGGAACGCCCGGAGCTGGATCCTCGGGGCTGTTTCGGTACTCGGGCCGGCCCGCCGCCCAGAGCGAGGTCATTAGGTCGCCCAGCGCTGACGTGTGGTGAAGGTGCCCGGCCAACCGGACCGGGGGCTCCGGCTCGGGGACCCATTTCAAACGCACCACCCCAGCCTACGGCCCGGCTGGGGCGACGCCGGAGGGCGCCCGTGAATCCTGACCGCATGAAATACTATTGGGGGCTCCGGGAGGGGTAAGGAATCCCAGGAATCCCGAACTTAGGCCTTGCCTAAGCGATTCGAGTTCGCAAATGGCGTTAACTGAGGAAGAGGAGCCACTCATGGTGTCTAGGTTGCCCAAGCGAAGACGTCTCCTGAAGCTGGCGGTGGCCAGCCTGGCTGTTCTGGTCCTCGCTGGGCTGGCAGATTGTTCACTGCGGCTGTTCGGCCGGAGCGAAGTCTCCTGTTCCACTGTCCACACGACCGGTCGCGCCGGATCGATGGGGTGTCGGGGAAAAGGTTCCGAGGTGGTGACCGTCTACCTCCCGGGAGTCCTGGCCCGTTCTCGCGCCTCCGCTGAACCGCTCCTCGACGCCTGGCTGGCAATCGGTGACGTGCAGCTCGTTGACTACCTTGGCTCCAGGTTCAAGGACGAGGCAGTCGTCAGCGCAGTGGCGACCGTCCTCAGGGAGGACTTGGCCGGCCGGCGGACCGTCAACATTTATGGAGAATCCCTTGGCTGTTTTGTCGCCATCGACAGCCTGCGCGACGCCGTCGAACAATCAGGCCAAGGGGCCCTCAAGAAGGTAAACCTTGTGTTGGGCGATTGCCCGTCTGGCCCTGCGACCATGAGGCAGCCAAGCTGGATGGCGGCGCTTTGGTACCCGGGCCCGGTGGCTAATGGCCTCACAAATGCGCTGGGCGGCATGGTCGATTTGGCGGAATACGAAAGCCGGGGTCTGACCGGGCCCATCTACTGGTCTTGGTCCACCATGTCCACGCCGCCCGAAGAGATGCAGCCAGGCCTGGACACCCGGCACGTGCAACAGGCGCAGCGAGCCAGCTCCCAGGGCTTCCCGATCTCAGCGTTTCTGGACGAAGTCAGATATGTGCGAGAAGGCGCCCCATCAGCAGACGGCCTCTCAGGCATTCATGTCACCTACCTGGCGAACCAACCTTCACACGACACCGTGACGCGGCAGCCCAGCGCCGCCCAGGCTTGGACGAGCGCTTTGGCGCAGGACGGCATAAGTCTCGAAACCGTTCAATTGGACTTCCCCACTGGCCACTCGGACTATCGATCCTGGCCCGACGATTGGAACCGTCTGTTCAAGGACCTGTTCGCCCAGAATGAATCGTAATCATGGCCGCAGTTACCAGATCACCCAAAGCGCGATGTAACCCGCTAGGCACAATAAGGCGGCTGCTAACCCGAACGGTCCAGGTTTGCGCCTGTCTGTATCCACACGCCTCAACGTGACTGAAACTACAGCGGCGAACGCTCCCAAACTCAACAGCGGAAGCAACAACCGGGCGGCTTCCTGCGTCGGACTGCTCGCGTAGAGCGACAACACTGCAAATTCAATCGTGATTGCTACCGGGGTCGCCGTCAAGAAGGTGATATAAATCACCAACTTCTTACTAATCGCGCAAGCAAAGAAGAACCCAAGTATGCCAATTAGTGCCGGAACCATCCACCAGGGAAGCTCGACCGGATCGCCACCCCGCTGTTGATTATGCAAGAACGCCAACATGTAGACTGCGCTGCGCCCACCGTAGGCCATGACTGCGGTCAGCCAAATTACGTTCGCAATCTGGTTAGGGTTCCTAAGGCTCGTCTTGACCAAGACTTTGGGATCCAACCCTTGCCTTGCCTTCCTCCGTTGCTTGCGGTTCATCGTCGCGTCGGCTTCGCCTACAGCTTCGGTGCCTTCATCCCGCTGTTGAAACGAGACAAACACAATTGCTACAAGAGCACTGAACGAAAGAAGGGGCGCAAAATACTTACCCCAAGAGATATCGTGCAAGTAGTCCGTGAAAGGCGCCCCGAACTTGTGCAGTACGGACACGAGAATGATTAGGATGAGAGCACCCGCTAGATTGGTTAGCAAGTGCCCGTCCAGCACATGCTCGCGATTGGTTGGGTATATCGCCTCGCCGTTTGCCCGGAGTTTGGCCTCTGCCAGGCCGACTGCGACCGGTAGGACGGCCAGCACAAGGGCCCCCAGTAGCCAAGGCGCCGGGCGCGCTACTAAGCTCGTCGGGTACCAGTCGGACAGGATAGCCAACGGGGTCGCTATCGTGATCCAAACGACCCCGAACTTAGCAGGGAGCACCCGCAGCCACCATACACTCATGGAACCCAACGCCCAGATTAACAGATCGACGGCCACAACCGCCCGGTCAGGAGACATTCGGCTCTCTCTCGCCTGCGTCGATGCGAACATTCCCCCGAATCAAATACAAAGCTACCACCTGTCGGCAACTGGCCAGGCGGGTGGTGGGCGTGCCGGGTTTGATGCCGGGAATGGCGGTGGTCCGGTTGGGGTGTGGCGTTTCCCCAGAAAGGCAAGTGGTGGCGCCGCGCGCTGCTTGGCTTGGTGGAAAGGCCAGGCCGCGTTGATCGCTGTCCTGGACGCGGGGATCGAGGGGCTGGGGGGCCGGATCGTGGAGTTGGAGGCCAATGCTCGAATTTGTGGAACTCCCTCGCGGCGCCTTCGTCTGGCGGGCTGGCTAAGCCAAAGCCGTCGCCGTTGCGGAAAGGAGACCGGCAGACGGCCAGGCGGCCAAGCAAGCCGTGCCGGGGATGCGTTGCGGCGGGCTCGGGACCCCGACTTTGCAGTCGAGCACCGGCCGGGAAGTGTTCGACGTGTCGGAGGCCAGAGCCGTGGTCACGGAACCCCGGGTGGCCGAGGTGGTGTGCGGCCGCGTGGCGTCGACTCGGGGTGGTGTTCCACGGGGGCGTGGACCTGCCTGGGGTGGACAGGCATTGCGCGGCGGCGAGGGCTTTGTACTTGTTCCAGGCGCAGTTCTTGTCGTGGGACCGCGCCGGGGCCGCGATGCGAGACTTGTTCGGGGTGGCTATGTCCCGCGGGACTGTCCCGAACCTCCAGGACGGCCCCACTCCGGGTTGGTGGCGGATCGCGCCCTGGGCGGCCCGCATCCGGCGCGGGAGTTGAGGGCGGTGCCGGAGTTCTTCGAGCCGGGTCACGAGCAGAAGGGTCCGCCTGGATGGGTGATTCCTTGGGGGGTTTAGTGGTCGTAGGCGGTCAGGGAGGGGAGTCAGGGCCTCCCGCAAAGTCGTTTGAGTGCGTGTTGGTGTGGTCTTGGCGTGTGGGGCGTTTAGGTGTCAGGGTGTCCAGGTCGGGTGATGTTGAATTGCTCGCTTTGCGACTGTTTCTG
>JAIRXP010000025.1 GCA_031268215.1 Bifidobacteriaceae bacterium
ACCACGACCGGTTGGTTGTGTGAGGCTGTCCCTCTGCTGGGTTCACCACAGAGGAAAGGAAACACTGGAAAGGAATGTTGACGATGGATCAGATTGAACAGGTGCGGGCGTGGGCCCGCGGCGGGGCGTCGGTAAGCGCGATCGCCCGGAAGATGGGGATCTCGCGGTCCACGTGAGCATATCCACCGCCGCACTGGGCTGCCGCCAGCTCTCATCCCCCGCGGAGGGTCCGCATCAAGGAATGCTTCGCCCGCATCGGCCGCCAAGACCACCGGTTGGCCGAGGGCTCGCTCGGCCATCAATGCCCGCCGACCCACCACAAACTCATTCCTCCCGGCCCGGTCCTTCTGCCGAGCGCCGCAGTCAGCCCTCTCTCTTCGATTTGCTTTGACACAATGCCCCGTCCCAAAGACTTCGTCTGGATCGCTTTCTGCTGCTGGCCGCCTGCGGTCAACACCGTCCTTCGCTCTAAACAGATCGGCGACCGGCCCCCGGCTAGTGAGCCCCTGACACACCGTGACGCGCACCATCGCTAACCCCCACGTTTGTCCGGCGCGGTATCCCGAACTCCCAGTCCACTCCGTTCTCTCTGCCTCCCCTGGGCGAAGCTTGTCCCCGATCAATCCCGACCTCGCGCCGCAATGTCCGACCTGCTTTCCTGCCGGCCCGGACTTCAAGAGCCGATCCTTGATAGGGCGGGGGCCAAGTGGCGCCACTCGCTCGCGTCGGCTGTCTCCCGCCCTTCCCGCCCTTGGCGAAGCGCCTGCGCTCAAGGCGAGGACCGGTTCGCGCGGCATCGTGGAGATCTGCCATGCGCCGCCCCTACGCCACCTCTACCAAGCGCGTCTCCCCGTGCAGCCGCCAACAAGAAGAATCATCCCGTTGCGAGCCGGACCCAGACAGCCACTGATTGCCTGGCTACCCGCGGCTCACCGCCCGAGCCAAGCGGCGCCGCCGGAGCTGCTCTGCAGCCACAGACAATCCTGAGCGAGCAGCGCCACGCGGGCCTCCCGATCTCAGTCCGGAGACCGCCCCGCGTCACACCCGCGACGACCACACAAGGCGCCACCCTACGCTCCCCGCAATCAGACCCGGCGCCGCGTCGCGCCCACTACGCTTCCCCGGGTCGATTGTCTCCCCCGCGGTTACCATCCCCGGCGAGACCATCCCCGGCGGACGAACAAGAACGCCTGCTCAGCCGCTTCGCCGCCCACCGGCGCGGCGCCGAATGTTTCACGTGAAACGCTTCTCTTGCCCCGGCTGGGCCTTCGGTGACTGGTCCGGCCGCTTTCTTGCCTTGACGACCCGCACCGGCTCTATTCCAGCAATGGGCCTGAGTTCAATCACTTCAGCATTGGTCAATCCCGCCTTCAGCAGAACGCCCCGGCTTTCAGCTAACTCCTCCGCCGCACTGGCGCCTTTGAGAGCCAGGAACAATCCGTCGGGCGCCAGCAATCCGGCCGTCCATTGAGCCAATTTGTCTAGCCGAGCCACTGCCCGTGAGACTACCGCGGCGGCGTCCGCCCGGTCCCCCAAGTCCTCTGCCCGCGCCCTTGTTACCGTGACATTCTTCAGATCCAATGCCGCCGATGCCTCGGTCAACCAGTCTGTCCGCCGCTTCATTGAGTCCACCAGTTCAAAACTGAGATCCGGCCGTTGCAGAGCCAAGACCAACCCAGGCAGCCCTGCTCCAGAGCCAACGTCCATTATCAGACCACGCGCTGGAAGCACCGACGCCAGGGCACCGGAATTAACAAGGTGCCGCTCCCACAGCCGCTCGATTTCGCGCGGGCCCATGAGTCCCCGCTCAACAGCATGAGCTTCCAGCAACGAGGCCAGGCGTTCAATGCCTGGCAAGGCCTCCCTGAAAAACTCTCTCACCCAGCGGGCCTGATCACCACATAGCGTTCTGGCTCCTCGCCAGATGATTGGCTGACAAGTCCGGCCTCGGCCACGCAATCGTGTACGACCTTGCGCTCGAAGGCGTTCATCGGCTCCAGTGAAACTGTCACGCCTTTCGCTTTCACTTCCTCAATGACGCCACTCGCCAGGTTCCGCAGGGCGTCCCGCCGGCCGGCCCGGTAACCGGATATATCCAGCATCAGTCTTGACCGCTCACCAGTCTTGTTCTGTACGGCGATCCGCGTTAGCTCTTGCAAGGCGTCAAGCACTTCCCCGTCGGGCCCAACCAGTCGCTCCAGTTCCCGGTCCAATCCTTCTTCCGAGACGATCGCCACAATGGCCCGGCCATGGTCAACGTCGATGTCGATGTCCCCGCCGATGTCCGCTATGTCCAGCAGTTCCTCAAGGTAGTCGGCTGCTATCTCCCCGTCCTCCTCAAGTTTGTCAACGCCACGCGGTTCGGTTGCTTCCTGCACGCTGTCACTCACTACGTTCTCCTTACTTCCGCTTCTTGCGGGGCTGCTTCTTTGGCTGGATCCGTTGCCCAGCCGGCTTGTCGCCAGCTCCAGAACTAGCATCTTGGCCAGCCGGTCGCTTGGCCGGCTTCGATTCCGCCGGACTGGGTTCCTCATCCTGCGGCTCGATTTCCTTGCGAGAATCTTCCGGCCCTGGTGAGGGATTCGCCGCCTGGAGTGGCCCCGACCGGCGCTGAGCGCGACTGGTCCTCTTTGGCTGGACACGCTGGGTCGGTGGCGGCGTCGTAACGGTCCCGGCGGCATCGGCGGTTCCGTCTTCCGGCGCCCCGCCCTTGCGCAACCGCCGCTTCTCTTTCCGGGCCTTCATACGCGCCTCCGCCTCAGAGCCCGGAGCAGGCGTGTTCCTGATGACGAAGAACTGCTGCCCCATAGACCAGACGTTGGTGGTGAACCAGTAGATGAGTACGCCAATTGGGAAGTTGACACCGGATACCGCGAAGATGCCCGGCATCATGTACATCATCATCTTCTGCGTCCGGAACATGGGGTTCTCCATGGCCGTCTGCGGCATATTCTTCATGGTTAGCTGACGTTGCGTGGTAAAGGTGGTCACGGACATCAAAATGATCAACACCACCGTGACGACCCGCACCGCCAGCGGCTCCGCTCCCGCCCAGGTCTGTTCATTGAGGAACGTCGCGGACAGAGGCGCGCCGAACAACCGGGTGCTTTCAATGTCCTGAGCCACACCTTGGTCTATCGGCCCAATCGTCTTATAGTCGCCATTGGCGATTCTCCCCAGGTTGTACAGCACCCGGAACAGGGCGAAGAACAGCGGTGATTGAGCCAGCACCGGCCAGCACCCGCTCATTGGATTGGACCCATGGCTGCGGTAAAGCTCCATGGTCTCTTCTTGCATCCGCCGTCTTGAGACCGGGTCGGTCTTGCCTTTGTAGCGCTTCTGGATCTTCTGTAGTTCTGGCTGGAGTAGCTGCATCCCCCGGGAGGATCGGATCTGCCTGACGAATAGCGGGATCATGAGGACCCGCATCACCACCACCAGCACCACGATCGCCAACACCCACGCCAGGCCGTCGCCAATGCCTACGGCTTCTCCTGCCGCGTGAGCGCCGAACATGATCCACGCCACCACCCACATGATGGGTGAGAGGATCGAATCAAACCAGTCCATACTTCACCTTTCCGCTCCCCGCCAGCGGACAGTTGCCCTGGCCGGCACATAATCGACTCCGCCCAGCGAAAATGGTTGGCACCGCAGCAGCCGCCAGACTGCCAAAGCTCCACCCCTAATCAACCCATGGGCCCGCAACGCATCCACCGCGTAACTTGAACAACTGGGGTAGTACCGGCACCGCGCCGGGAACAGCGGCGAGATCCACCTCTGATATCCCACCACCGCCCAGGCCAGACCCTGAGACGGCAGTCGCATCACCCGTTTCAACCAACCGTCGCGCGGCGCGTATCTGTCCTGTCCACTGCCACCAGACCGTTGACGGGTCACGCCACTTTGCGTAAGCACTTCGCGACCGTCCGTTCGAGTTCTGAGTAGGTGGCCGTTCCCGCTGCTCCCAGCGCCCGCACCACCACTCGCCTGGGTTCTGGAAGCTTCGGCATTTCGTTCGCCAAGATGGCCCGCAAGCGCCGGGAAACGCGATGCCGTACAACCGAGTTACCAACCGCTTTCGACACCACCAAGCCGGCTTGCCAAACGGCTTCCTGCCCGGTCGCCGCTCGGTTCGCGGGCGCCACATAGACAACGGTCAGCCGTCCGCCACACCTCCACCCTTCGCGGATGGCAGCGCGGAAGTCGGCTGGCCGCCTCAGACGGTTGGCCTGAGCCAGCACTGCCGGGCGCCTACGCGCTCAGCTTGTCTCGTCCCTTGCGACGCCGGGCGGCCAAAATCGCCCGGCCGGCCCGGGTGCGCATGCGCAGCCGGAACCCATGGGTCCGGGCCCGGCGCCGGTTGTTCGGCTGGAAAGTCCTCTTGCTCACGTGACTACTCCTGAGAGTTCCTGGGTGACTCCACCTCTCCTGCGCCACAGGTGTCATCAGATACCGCCACTACTCCTTCCCGCGCAGGGGTTACCCATCAAATGGGCAGGAGTCATCGCATAGCCGCAACAAAATCTAGGCGGGCCGGTACCTCCTGGTCAAACTGAGCCTGTCGGCTCCCGTCTTCCCGCCGTCTCTCCTCCCCGGATCGGCGCCCGATCCGCGCCGGATCTGCCATCCCTCCGGCTGACTGTTCGCCCAGCGCCTCCTCCTCCCGGCAGCCGGCCTGCCTGTGCCGCATTAGGCTGGGACCTCTAGGTTTGGCTGAAAGGAGTTGGCGGTGAACGATCCCCGCAATGTTGATCAACTTTGGAGCGCCGCGGTAGACGCCCTGGTCAGCTCCGGCAGAATCATGGGCCAAGCCCACGGCTTCCTGCAGCTGGTGACGCCGCGCGGTCTGGCTGGTGATATAGCACTGTTGGCCGTGGACAACGACTACGCCAAGGACTTCCTGGAGACCCAGTTGCGCGATCCTCTGACGGAGGCGCTCTCCGCTGTGGCGGGCCGGGCGATCAATTTCGCCGTCACCGTTGATCCCTCCCTTTCCACTTCGCTACCCCCGGAACCGGCTGCGGCCGAACCCGCCCCGGTCCTTCCACCCACTCCCCAGCCTCCCGGCATCCACCACCATTCACACCTTCAGCCCCGGTACACATTCGAATCGTTCGTGGTTGGACCATCCAACCGGTTCGCCGCCGCCGCTGCCAGAGCGGTGGCCGAATCACCGGCTAAGACTTACAACCCCTTGTTCATCTACGGCGGATCTGGACTGGGCAAGACTCACTTGATCCACGCCATCGGGAACTACGCCCTGACCCTTGACCCAGGACTGAAGATCCTTTACACCACCTCCGAGGAATTCGCCAACGATTTCATCAACTGTGTCCAGGTGGGCCAGATGGAAGCCTTCAAGCACCGCTACCGTTCCAACAACATCCTCCTGATCGATGACATCCAGTTCCTGACTGGCAAGGGCCAAACCATGGAGGAGTTCTTCCACACCTTCAACACTCTCTACAATTCGGGTAGTCACATCGTCATCACTTCTGACACCCCGCCCAAGCAGCTCAACGGCTTCCAGGACCGCCTGACTAGCCGCTTCGAGGGTGGACTCCAAACCGATGTCCTGCCACCAGAATTGGAAACACGCATCGCCATCCTCCGCCAAAAGGCGGCCAGTGAGGGCATCAAGGCTCCTGACGACGTCCTTGAATACATCGCCTCACGGGTGTCCTCAAATATCCGCGAGTTGGAAGGTGCCCTCATCCGCGTGACCGCCTTCGCCAACCTCAACTCGCAGGCCGTTGACTTGCCACTGGCGGAGATAGTGCTCCGCGATCTCATCACCGACCACGAGACTGAGATCACGCCGAGCTTGATAATTGGCCAGACCGCCCAATACTTCTCCCTCACTCTGGAGGACATCTCCGGGCCGTCCCGAAACCGCAACCTGGTCGAAGCCCGCCAGATCGCCATGTATTTGTGCCGCGAGTTGACTGACTTGTCGCTGCCCAGCATCGGCCGCGAGTTCGGTGGACGTGATCACACCACCGTTCTGCATGCCTGCAACAAGGTGAAGGCCACTTTGCCGGAAAAGCAAGCTCTCTACAACAAGATCGCTGAGCTGACGTACCGGATCAAACAACACGCCAAGTCTTAGTCGCTGTTTGGCCGGTGGGTGGACAACCGGTGCCTAAGCCAACTAGCTGTCCGGAAGCGAATTAGCGAGGGACACTACACAAACGGAGCGTTAACATTCATTGAACTTTCTGGTCATTCCCTTTTGAGAACGCGAATTCCCCAGTTGTGGGTAACCCTGTGGATAGCGGTGGATGACGGGCCCGCTCATGGGCATGGCGGCCGTTAAAACTGTGGACAGGTTCGGGCCGCCACTGGAACGTTCACAGGCCGCCGGCCCTGTCCACCCCTCCTCCCCCGGCCGGTCCACAGGCCCGCGAGCCGCGTGACCTGCGTCGGGACGGGTAGCCCACAGCTTCCACAGGCCCTACTATTACGATTACTTTTCTTGACTAGGAAGCTTGTGGACAGCCCACATGGCCGTGGACTACCGGGAACCCAGCGTCGACGCGGCGTAGGGTGGGACAGAAACTAAATGAAGAATCGGAGGAATGCCATGAAGTTCATGGTTGACAGAGATGTATTGGCCGATGCCGTCGGCTGGGTCGCGCGCACCCTGCCGACCCGTCCGCCAAGCCCGGTCCTCAGTGGGGTCAGGGTCAAGGCCGGCCTGGAAGATGGCGGCAAGATCACCTTGGCGAGCTTTGACTACGAGGTATCGGCCAAAGTAGAGGTCGCGGCGGACGTTGAAGAGCCGGGCGAAATACTGGTGTCAGGCCGCTTGCTGGCGGAAATTGCGAAGCTCTTGCCGGCTCGGCCGGTGGCGGTTCAGTTAGAGGGGCCGAAGGCCGTGGTTACTTGCGGCCAATCGACCTTCACGCTGCTGACAATGCCGTTGGATGACTATCCGTCGTTGCCTGGGTTACCGGCGGCGGTAGGAGCGGTCCAAGCTGGCGAGTTCGCTGCGGCTGTGGGCCAGGTGGCCGTGGCGGCAACCCGCGATGAGACGTTGCCGTTGTTGACGGGCGTGAGGATTGAGATTGAGGGAGAGAATCTGACCCTGTTAGCCACGGACCGGTACCGGCTGGCGATCAAGGAACTGACTTGGAAGCCGGCTTCGCCGGATGCTTCGCGCATCGCCTTGGTTCGGGGAAAGACGTTGAGTGAGGTGGCCAAGTCGTTTGGACACACTGAGGAGGTCCAGGTTTCATTGAGCGTTCCGGGAGTGGCGGACATCATTGGGTTCGCTGCGGCTGGACGCGAGACCACATCGTTGCTGATTGATGGGGACTATCCCCTGGTCCGGAAGCTGTTGCCGGAGTCGTTCGACATTTCGGCCGTGATGGCTGTGCCCGAATTGATCGAGGCCGTGCGCCGTGTGTCGCTCGTGGCGGACCGGAACACGTCAGTCCAGATTGGGTTCGAGCAGGGAGAGGCGGTCTTGAACGCGGGGGCCGGCGATGACGCCCAGGCGTCTGAGGTCTTAGAAGCGGAGGTTTCCGCGCCAATCAGTGTGGCCTTCAATCCCCAGTACCTGCTGGAGGGCCTGTCGGTTCTGGGTACGTCCCATGTTCGGCTGTCGATGAACTCATCGACGAAGCCGGTTTTGTTTGAGGGCCAGGTTGATGGTCAGGTGCGTCCTGATTACCGCTATCTGTTGGTGCCAATCCGCTTCACTGTCTGAGCTGTGAAGCCGGCCCCGCCGGTGACGAACTGGTCGGGTCGGTACGCTAATGCCATGTACCTGACGGACCTGGCGTTGATGGATTTCAGGTCCCACCGCGAGGCGGTGTTGAGGCTGGAGCCAGGGGTGACTACTTTCACGGGTGACAACGGCCAGGGCAAGACAAATCTGGTTGAGGCGGTCGCCTACTTGGCCACCTTGTCGTCTCACCGGACCAGCACTGACCAGGCGCTGGTACGCCAAGGAGCGGACAAAGCTGTGGTGCGGGCCAGGCTCCGCAAAGGGGACCGGGCAGCGGTAGTGAGTGTCGAGGTCATCCCTGGTAAAGCCAATCAGGCGTTCTTGGGTCGAACTAAGGTCAAGCCGGCTGCCTTGTTGGGTGTTACCCAAGCGATCGCCTTTGTGCCGGAAGACCTGGCGTTGGTGAAAGATGGTCCAGAGGTTAGGCGCCGCTACCTTGATGAGTTGACACTTCTGTTGCGTCCTTCCATGGCTGGAGTGCTAGCGGACTATGACAAGGTGATCCGTCAGAGATCGGCTTTGTTGAAGACGCTGACCGGACTGAGTGGCCCGGCGCGTCGGGACGGGTACGCGGGCTTGGAGGTTTGGGACGGACCGGCGGCCGCGCTGGGTTCAGCGATCATTGCCCAGCGCATTGCTTTGACGAGGAAGCTCAACGGTCGGGTGGCCAGGCTCTACGACGGCCTGGCCGGAGGGGGATCGGCGGAGTTGAACTACAACTCGAGCGTGAACATCAAGGTGGATGATCCCGCCCCCAAGATAGAGCACGAACTGTTGAAGGCCATGGTGGAGGCCAGGGACAAGGAGATTGATCGCGGGGTGTCGCTGTACGGACCGCACCGGGAGGAGTTGGCCCTGACATTAAATGGGTTGCCGGCCCGGGGGTACGCTTCACATGGGGAATCTTGGTCGTTAGCGCTGGCGCTAAGACTGGGGTCATTTGAGGTGATTCGGGCTGAACTGGAAGACGATCCAGTTTTGATCCTGGATGACGTCTTCGCTGAGCTCGATGAGTCGCGACGGCAGGCCCTGACCGGATTGGTGGAGGGAATTGAACAGGTCTTGGTGACTGCGGCGGTGCCGGCGGATGTGCCGGATGGCCTGACGGATCGTTGGTACGTGATCGCGCAAGGGCAGGTGGAAGCCAGCGATGGCCCAGCTACCGGATGACACGGGCCAGCCGACCGACGGCGTACCACGAGGACGCGTGCAGGCGGAAAAGGCAGCACTGGCCCGAATTATGCGAGGGTCAACCCGCCTCAAGCCGGCCGGCCGGGCGCCCGCTTGGTCCAATGATAGGGACCCAAAATTGGCCTCTGAACTGGTCGAAGAGCTAATCGCGATCGAAGGATGGGAAGCTGACGCATCGGTGGGTGGACTCTTGGCGAACTGGGCGGAAATAGTAGGTCCTCAAGTGGCCGCCCACTGCCAGGTGGTGGGATTGGAAGACGGCAGACTGACTGTAAAGGCAGACTCATCTCCCTGGGCGGCGGAAATCCGCCTCTTGACCCCGCAGTTACGGGCGGCGATCGACAAGCATGTCGGTTCGGGCCTGGTGGCCAGTATCACTGTGTTGGGACCAGAGGCGAAGGCCGGTCCCAGACGGCGGTTCAAGGTCTAGTGCCGTTCACTCATAGGGTCCCCTGCGGGGACTGACAGCGAGGAAGGTCCTTGGTCTATTGGGCCAGGCTCCTACGGGCAGATGTGACCAAGGACTGGCCAAGCCGAGGCAAAAGCGCCAAAAAGTGGCGCCAGCCGCGCTAGACTAGCTCCCGGCTACCCCTGTACACGCGCCGGGTCCGCGAGCCCGGAGAGTAGCCTCAGGCCAGCGACAGGCCAACTCGACTCCTCGACAGAAAGCTGACGACGTGCCCAGTGTGCCCGACACGGCAACTCCTACACCACCCGAACAATCTAGCTACGACGCAGACGACATCACGGTACTCGAAGGACTCGATGCCGTCCGCAAGCGGCCCGGCATGTACATCGGCTCGACCGGTGAGCGTGGCCTGCACCACCTCGTCTATGAGGTCGTTGACAACTCCGTCGATGAAGCCCTGGCCGGTTTCGCCACCCGCATCGAAGTCGTGATCTTGCCTGATGGCGCCATGAAGGTGATCGACAATGGGCGCGGCATCCCGGTAGCGGAACACACCACGGAACACAAGACGGCTCTGGAACTAGTCCTGACCGTTCTCCACGCTGGCGGAAAGTTCGGCGGTGGAGGGTACACCGTCTCCGGCGGCCTGCACGGAGTGGGTGTTTCAGTTGTCAACGCGCTCTCCACCAGGCTCGACGCGGAGGTGTACCGCGACGGATTCATCTGGAACATGTCATTTGACCATGGCTCCCCGGTCGGGGAGATGACACGTGGCGCACCCACAGGGCGCACCGGCACCGTGATCACATTCTGGCCCAACCCGGACATCTTTGAGACTGTTGATTTCGACTTCGAAACCCTGCGGCTACGGTTCATGCAAATGGCCTTCTTAAACAAGGGCCTGACCATTTCTTTGGCGGACACCCGCCCTAGCCACGACACAGGGCAAGAAGGCCCGGAGGAATCCGGCACCGTCCGGGCCGTGACTTACAAGTTTGACCGCGGGCTGATTGATTACGTTGAGCATTTCAACGCGGCGCGCAAGAGCGAACCAGTCAACCCAGGAGTCATCTACTTTGAATCGGAAGCACCGGATTCAAGTATCTCAGTGGAGATCGCCATGCAGTGGACCACCGCTTACTCTGAAGCCGTCCACACCTTCGCCAACACCATCAACACCACGGACGGCGGCACTCATGAAGAGGGCTTCCGTGCCGCGTTGACTTCTCTGATCAACCGGTACGCTCGTGACAAGGGCATCTTAAAAGACAAGGATGACAACATGACCGGCGAAGATGTGCGTGAAGGTCTGACCGCCGTTATATCAGTGAAACTCAAAGAGCCGCAGTTCGAAGGCCAGACCAAAACAAAGCTGGGCAACACCGAAGCCAAGACGTTTGTTCAGCGGGTGGTCGGTGAGCGCCTTGGTGACTGGCTTGACTCGCATCCGGCGGAGGCCAAGGACATCATCCGTAAGGCCATGCAGGCGGGTGCGGCCCGGCTGGCGGCCCGCAAGGCCCGTGAGGCCACTCGGCGCAAAGGCCTGCTGGAATCGGGTGGTATGCCAGGCAAGCTGAAGGACTGTTCCTCACGCGATCCGGTGGTTTCTGAGGTTTTCATTGTCGAGGGCGACTCAGCCGGCGGTTCGGCCATCCGGGGGCGCAATCCGGAAACACAGGCCATCTTGCCTATCCGCGGCAAAATCCTGAATGTTGAAAAGGCCCGCCTCGACCGGGCCCTGTCCAACGCTGAGATCCAGGCCCTGATCACCGCGTTTGGTACGGGAATAGGGGAAGACTTTGACCTCACCAAGTTGAGATATCACAAGATTGTCCTAATGGCCGATGCCGACGTGGACGGTAAGCACATCCAGACGCTTTTGCTTACACTTCTCTACCGATACATGCCACTGCTCATCAAGAGTGGGAACGTGTTCCTGGCTCAGCCGCCGCTTTACCGGATCAAATGGACCAACTCGGAACATCAGTTCGCCTATTCGGACCGCGAACGCGACCAGATGCTGGCTCAGGGATCTCAATCCGGCAAGCGGATTCCCAAAGAAAACGGCATCCAACGCTACAAGGGTCTAGGAGAAATGAACTACCAAGAATTGTGGGAAACCACAATGGATCCAGATTCGCGCACCTTGCTCCGGATCACCATGGAAGAGGCGGCCGCTGTGGAGGAGACATTCTCCATCCTGATGGGCGAAGACGTCGAATCCCGCAAAGCATTTATCCAACGCAACGCCCATGACGTGCGTTTCCTTGACATCTAAGGACAACCGTGACTGACAACAACAGCAATGACCCGACGGCCGAACCTGGTGCTGGGACGCGACCAAGCGGCATCGGCGGGGGCCTGACCGGCACCGGGACCACGGAAGAGATCACCACCGACCGAATCGAACCGGTCGATCTGCAAACCGAAATGCGCCGGTCCTACCTGGACTACGCCATGAGTGTGATCGTTGGGCGGGCCCTCCCAGATATCCGCGATGGGCTGAAACCGGTGCATCGCCGGGTGGTCTACGCCATGTATGACGGCGGTTTCCGGCCAGACCGCGGGTATTTCAAGTGCGCCCGGGTGGTGGGTGAGGTGATGAGCCAGTATCACCCCCACGGGGATTCAGCCATTTATGACACCCTGGTGCGGCTGGTCCAAGACTGGTCGCTGCGATACCCGCTGGTTGACGGCCAAGGGAACTTCGGCTCACCCGGGGACGACGGCGCCGCCGCGCCACGGTACACCGAATGCCGCATGGCGCCGCTAGCGATGGAGATGGTCCGGGACATCGAACGAGACACCGTCGATTTCCAGGACAACTACGACGGCCGCACTAAAGAGCCGGTAGTTCTGCCCGCCCGGTTCCCAAACTTGCTGGTCAACGGGTCAGCCGGGATCGCTGTGGGCATGGCCACCAACATCCCACCACACAATCTACGTGAAGTCGCGGCTGGTGTGCAATGGCACCTCGACAACCCAGACGCCTCGCGCGAGGAACTGCTGGAAGCGTTGATGGAGCGGATCCCCGGACCCGATTTCCCAACCGGCGCGTTGATCTTAGGAACCAAAGGCATCAAGGATGCCTACCGGACCGGTCGCGGGTCAATCACCATGCGAGCGGTGGTGGAAGTCGAAGAAATAGGCGGCCGCAACGCCCTCGTCGTGACCGAACTGCCCTACCAAGTGAACCCCGACCGCCTGGCGGCCCGAATCGGTGAACTGGTCAAGGACGGGCGTATCCAAGGGATCGCGGACCTGAGGGATGAATCCTCCGGACGCACCGGCCAGCGTCTGGTCATTCTGCTCAAACGGGACGCCGTGCCCAAGGTGGTGCTGAACAACCTTTACAAGCAGACTCAGCTCCAAGACACGTTTGGCGCCAACATGCTGGCTCTGGTGGACGGCGTGCCCAGGGCCCGGACGCTGGATTCGTTTGTGCGCCACTGGACTACTCACCAGCTTGAAGTGGTGGTCCGGCGGACCAAATTCATGCTTAGGGAAGCCGAGTCGCGGGCCCACATCCTGCGTGGCTACCTCAAGGCTCTGGACGCTCTGGATGAAGTGATCGCGCTGATCAGGGCCTCGGCTTCAGTAGAGGTGGCCCGTCGGGGCCTGATCGCCCTGCTTGATGTGGATGAACTTCAAGCCAACGCGATCCTGGAAATGCAGCTACGACGGCTGGCCGCGCTGGAACGCCAAAAAATCATTGACGAACACGCCGCCATCGAGGTGCGGATAGCGGACTACCGTGACATTCTGGCCCGTCCGGAACGTCAACGGCAGATCGTCGCCGACGAACTCCAGGAAATCGTTGACCGGTATGGCGACGAGCGCCGCACCCGGATCCTTCCCTTCGAAGGTGAGGTCACTGATGAAGATCTGATCCCGGAAGAGGACGTGGTGGTCACCATCACGCGGGGCGGCTACGCCAAGCGCACCCGGGTCGATCAGTACCGGTCACAACGCCGGGGAGGCAAAGGCGTCAAGGGCGCCCAGCTACGTGAAGATGACATAGTTGAACACTTCTTCATCGCCACCACGCACCACTGGTTGGCCTTCTTCACCAACTTTGGCCGGGTTTACCGGGCCAAAGGCTATGAACTGCCAGAAGGCAGCCGGGACGCCAAAGGACAGCATGTCGCCAACATGCTGGCCTTCCAGCCGGGCGAGAGAATCGCCCAAGTCCTGGCCATTAAGGACTACGGCCAAGCCCAGTATCTGGTCCTGGCGACCAAACGCGGCCTGGTCAAGAAGACCTCGCTGGCGGATTACGATTCAACTCGCACCGGCGGAATCATTGCCATTAACCTGCGGGAAGACGCGGACGGCAACAGCGATGAAGTGGTCTCCGCCCGTTTGGTTGACCCGTCAATGGACGTGATGTTGGTCTCGCGTAAGGGCATGTCGATCCGGTTCACCGCCTGGGACGAGGCGCTGAGGCCAATGGGCCGGGCTACCTCTGGGGTGACGGGCATGCGCTTCCGAGGTGACGATGAACTCTTGGCCATGGACGTGGTGCGGGACGGCGCGGATGTCTTCGTGGTCACCGAGGGCGGATTCGCCAAGCGGACACCAGTCGGTGAATACCGCTTACAAGGCCGTGGTGGCCTGGGTATCAAGGTGGCCAAATTGGCCGAACAGCGGGGTGATCTGGTTGGTGCGTTGATAACGGATCCAGATGATGAGGTCATGGTGATTATGCAGGGCGGGAAGGTGGTCCGCTCACGGGTGGATGAGGTTCCCGCGAAAGGCCGCGACACCATGGGCGTGGTCTTCGCCAAGCCCGATCCCGGTGACCGGATCATCGCCGTCGCTAGGAGCACCGAGCAGGTACCGGCGCTGGAAGTGGGTGGAGACGCCGAGGAAGGCCCGGACTCGTCCCCAGGGACGCCGGAGAGCTGAGCTTTGTCAGGTACCGTTATGAACGGTTTGGCCCACGCACAAGAGAGTGACGACCAATGAGTAGCGAAACAGATTCGGCGACTGACTCAAAGCCGGACGTGGCTGAGGAACCGCCCACGCCCGAGGTCGGCCAGGATAGTAAGCCTTCGCCTGCGAAAAGCGCCGCGCGGTCCGGCCACGCCGTCGAGCCGCCGCCCTCAATCCGGCCCAAGGCAAAGCCTCGACCCGCGGAGCCGTCCGTTGTGCCGGTCAAGCGGGTAGGGCACAGTGAAGGGGAATCGGGTCCCAGCCACCCCAAGACCGGCCCCAACGCCGTCGCCGCGAAGCGGTCCTACCGGACCACCCATTCAGTGCCGGTCACCGTTGATGAACCACTGACCGCCAGACCCACCACTGGTCCGCAGCCTCAAGTCGCCGGGCCGGTAATGCGCGGCTCGGACCGTCCAGCGGCCAAGCCGGGAAAGGACAAAGCGGCTGCCGCCGCAGCTTCCGCCGCCTCTCCCGCTGCCGCGTCGGCGCAGGTGAACGACCCAGCGGTCGCTTTCTCCGCCAAGGCCGCCGCCTCCCCGACTGCCGCTGATAGCCATCCTGTTCAATCCCAGCCCAGCCGCCCGGTCAAACGGGTGGCCGGCTCGCGGAAGCCAACGGTGGCCACTACTACTGTTGGCGGGCCGCCCCCCATCGCGGTAGCTCCTCCCCCAACTCAGACTGTGCCCGCTCCGGCGAGACGCCCAGCGGTCTCTCCAGGTGTTCGGCCGGCGGCAGGAGCCGGCCCGGGGCCGGACAACTCCGGCGGCCTGACTCAAGTGGTGGCGTCCGCCGCCGGGATCGAAGCGACCGGCGTAGCGGCCCAAGGCCCCGCTAGGGCGGGCAAACCGGTCAAACTGAACCTGTCCTATGTGGCGCCCATGTCGGTCATGAAAGTCTCCTTCTTAGTTTCAGTGGCTATGGGGATCGCCTTCGTGGTGGCGGTATACATCCTGTGGTCTGTGCTGAATGACCGAGCGGTGTTCACGCAGATGGACCAGATGATTGGCGACATGGTTGGCGACAACCGTCCCGAGTCCCTGGACGTGCTGCAGTACGTGGGGGCTGGAAGGATCATGTCCGGGGCTGCCATCATCGCCATCATTGACGTGGTGGTCTTCACCATCATCTCGACGTTGGCCGCCGTGATCTACAACCTGCTGGCCTCCCTGGTGGGTGGCGTCAGGGTCACGCTGAAGGAGGAGTGACACCAAACTGGCGGCGGGGCCGGCTCCGTGAGGAGACGAAAACGCCACCGTGTTTGCCCCGCGGGGCCTGATTGAGGTAATCTCGCGGGGCATTGATCACCAGCCAGGCTGGTCGAATTGGGCCTATAGCTCAGGCGGTTAGAGCGCTTCGCTGATAACGAAGAGGTCGGAGGTTCAAGTCCTCCTAGGCCCACTGCGGCCCGCTTTACGTGGGCCCTCGCCCCCCGGGGCATCCCGTCACAGGCAGGAAACCTGTGGGCTAGTAAGAAACAACTGGGAGGAGCACAAACCATGAAGAAGCTTCTGATCGCTCTGGGACTGATCGCCGTCGCGCTGCTGGTCTACCGCAAAGTCGCGCAGGACCGGGCCGAACTGGATCTTTGGGCCGAAGTGACTGATCCAGTCGACTGACGGCTGGTGCAATCTCGCGCCCCGGCCGCCTGAAGGGCGGGCCGGGGCCTGTTGGGGCCGTGGCGCAGTTGGTAGCGCATCTGCTTTGCAAGCAGAGGGTCGCCGGTTCGAGTCCGGTCGGCTCCACTTACTTGGTTCGCGGTGTCGGCCGGACTCGAACCAGGCTGTGTTTGTTGGCATTGCTTCGCAATAGCGTTCCGGTCGGCTCCACGTTCTAGCAGGTCAGCGCCTGTCTTGGCGTGGTCCGAAGCCTTACAACGGCTTCTACCCTCCACTTTGACTGACGAGTTTTACACCCAGTGGGCGGACATCGAACGGGAGATGAACGCCTACCTGGAGTACAACCCAGACGTGTTAAGGGACAAGGTGGTGCTGCTGCCATGCGACGACCCGGAGTGGAGCAACTTCACGAAGTTCTTCGCCCTGCACTTCGTGGACTTCGGCCTGAAGAAGCTCATCTCCGCCAGCTACGCTCCGAACAGCAACGACGGCGGGGCGTACTACCAGCCAACGCTCTTCGGCGATCCGCAGTTCGACGAGGCAAGGGACCTCGTGAAGGGCAAGCTGTTCGTGCTAGAGCCCAAGCACATCAGCGGCGACGGGATGGTTGACGTTGATGACCTACGGTGGACTTACCTGGACGGTGACGGCGACTTCCGCAGCGCTGAAGTAACCCGGCCGCGCGACGAGGCTGACATCGTCATCACTAACCCGCCGTTCAGCTTGTTCCGGGAGTTGCTGGCGTGGCTGGTGGATGGAGGGAAGCTGTTCTCGGTCATCGGGAACTCCAACGCGGTCACCTACAAGGAGGTGTTCCCGCTCATCAAGGGGAACCGGCTGTGGAAGGGGGCGACGGGCAACACCACGGACATGGTTTTCGGAGTGCCCGATGGCGCGGAGGTCGCGGAGAGCGACAGGCTGAAAGCCGAGTGGCTTGGGTATAGGGGCAACTACACGCGGCTGGGGAACTCCTGCTGGCTCACGAGCATCGACCACGGTCGGCGCCACGAGCCGCTGCAACTGATGACGGAAGCGGACAACCTCAAGTTCAGCAGGCACAAGGAGGTGCGCGGCACCGGGTACGCGCGCTACGAGAACTACGACGCGATGGAGATTCCATTCACCGACGCGATTCCGAGCGACTATGACGGCGGGATGGGGGTGCCGATCAGTTTCCTGGACAAGTACAACCCGGATCAGTTTGAGATTGTGGGCACGTTGGAGTCGAATGACCCGGACAACGCCTTCCGAACCCGCGTCTACTCCTCGCAAGAGTGCCGCGAAGCGTAGCGGGCGCGGTTCGGAAAACCGGGGGTCTATGACTTGAACGCCTCGGGCGTTGTGAATGGGGCAAGAGTGTTCAAGCGAATCCTCATCAGGAGGTGGTCGGCATCGTGAAAACTGAACTGAAGCGATACACCGTCCGGGAGATTGCACGAGGCTTCGTGTACAACGAGTACGAGGGCAAGCGCGTGTTCGCCTTGAGCGGGCGGCTTGTGATCCAGCCGGAGTACCAGCGGAACTACATCTACAACGACAGTAAGAAGGACGTGGCGGCAGAGCAAGTCACCGCGAGCCCCAATTTCGCGGCGCTGGTCACAGAACTACGCCGGCTCGACGCCGCCGGCGCTAACCCTCCCGGCTTGCTCAGCCGCGCCGCGCCGCACATCGAGGGGGTCGAAAACCCCTCCGGGGCGCTCGCCAGGATCGTCGCCGCCACCAAACTTCCCAGAGGCGGCACCAACCCACGCAAGCCGAGGCTGATCGCCGGGCTCATCCCCTAAGCCAACCACCCGATGGCCGCTGACATGCGCGCCGCCCTCGACCAACGCGCCGCGCTGATCCGCGACCGCGCGGGCGAACTCGCCCGAAGAGCCGTCCAGAGCCGTGAGCCCTGGCTGCGCGAACTCGGGCCGATTCCCGCCCAGCGTGACGGGGCGCGCCAATGGCAGACCCGCGCCGCCATCATTGCCGGCTACCGCGACCGCTGGAACCACACCGGACCCACGGCCATCCGCCCGAATCCCGCCAGCCAACAAGAACGGGTCGACGCCGCCCGCGCCCGCCGTGCGCTACCGCCGGTGCCTGTGCCCGGTCAGTTCGCCCCGCCCGCGCCCCGAGCAGGCATGCGCCTGGCGTTGTGACCGCCGACCATTGCCGTGGCGCATGCGGAGCAGAGCCCGATGGCGTTGGCCGGCGCTTCGGCCTTGGCCATGCAGCGCAGGCACCGGTCACCCCGAAACTCGATTCGAGGGGTTCCCCCGACTACTGGGCTTGCTGTCCCTGGGTACGCGTCTGCGTGCCGGCCGTGCAAGCGCGGGTGCCGTCGGCCGATCGCCTGGTGAAGGTCCTGTGGTGTGCGGTGAGGCGAGGCGAGGTCATGTGAGTGGACAGCCATTCGATGGCCTCGCGATAGCCCGCTCTGGTAGTCCGCTCCGAGAGGAAGAGATCGGGGCCAACGGCGGCTATCCCGGCGCGGGCGAGATCGGTTGCCGCGAAGTCGGCCACGTTGTCGGTGACAAGGAAGAGCGCGCCGGCTGCGGCGGCATCGGCCAACACCTGCCGGTCGTTGGGCGACGTGGCGGCGAACACGACGGCGTTTGACCCGGTTGGCGTCAGCGCCGTTCCCCAGCCTGGGCGCAACTCGGCGACGGGCTTCTGCCTCGGACGGAGGTGGCGGTCGGCTTCCGCCTCGACTGTGGCGCTCCAGACTGGCGCGAAGCCGCTGGGTGGTCCGCTCAGCAGCAGAAGAGTCCGGGTGACCGGTCTGGCCAGGACGTTGGCGTCCAGGAACACCAAGAAGGACTCGGCGGTCACCCGAACAGGTCCGCCTCAACATCAGCAGCGGAATCAGCGGCGATCCTGCGAGCTAGTTCTCGCCAGACCCGCTGGTACTCCGGGTAAGGGATGCGGTGGCGGTTGCCGACCATGACGGCGTGGATCTCGCCTCTGGCGATGCGGCGGGTGACGGTGGAGCGCGACAGGCCCAGGCGTCGCCCCACCTGGGCGGGCGTCAACATCCGGACAGCGGATGTGACTGTCACTGTTTCGCCCGCCTCGGCTGCGGCCCGCACCCGTCCGAGCAAGTCACCGGCCCAGTGGGGCAGCGTACCGGCAGCGGTAGATGTTGGGTCGACCTGGTCCGGGTCAAGGGTCATCAGAGCTCTATTCACAGCTACAGGCTACGCCGTTACGCGCAGATAGGCAACGGCTATCTGCGCAACCAGTTCCAAGAGGGCCGACGCGGTGCTACCGGCCATCACCTACGAGCCAAATTGAAGGGCAGCGGAGACTTGGCCCGCGGAAGCGGCGATGGACGACAATCTCCAGCAGCCATCGAAGATCGCCGTGCCCAAGTGAGATTCATCGCATTCGACTCAACATGCCGACGGCCATGCCGCAGCCTGAGGAGCAAGACACCGATCCGAGACCGGCCACCCCTATCGTGTGTGTTATGCAGACAGGTACCGGCGCGTCATGGGGCGGTCATAACAGTCCTCTCCGGGCGGGGTCGCGGCGGTGTTAGGCGTCCCCGGGCCGGTCATGCTCCATTGCCCACCTCATCTGAAGCCGGTCGGTGCCGCAATCTGTAGGCCCAGGCCCGGAGTCGGCTCGGCGGCTCTGTGCCGATGCTTTCTTTGGCGATCAGCATTAGGTCACCGAAGGCGTCGCTGAGCTTATCCATCGTCGCATTGAAATCATCTGCCGTTAAGATCCTGGCGTCGAGCATGCGGTTGTGCACGTCCCGAGCCTCCTGTCGGATTCCCTCCACGGCGATGCCCGTTCTTGCCGTGCCCAAGACCATGTAGCGGAGCGATTGCACTCGAAGGTGCTCGAATGCTGCCAGCAGCTTAAGCATCTCTTCAAGCTGTTGGCCGTCCTCGTCCCCGGTTGGCGGCCTTCCCAGGTCGGATGGGGTGCACTTGCTGGCAAAGTTTCGGTATTGGTTGACTAGCGCGTCCGCGGCCTCAACCGCGGACATTGTGGCCTCGCGGCGAACCTGCAAATCGGCAGCAACTCGGGTTGCCCTCCGTCGACCGCGCTCCAAGAGCAACTGCCAGCCGCCAGTGACGACGGAGCCAACGATGACCCCCGCGACGCCAATCACCGCAGGGTCAAGCCAGTTCACGGCGAGACCTTAGCATCTTGACGGCCCTCGCGCACGAACCGAGTGCTGGCCCTGAAACCCTCCATTTACCGCTCCACTTTGAGCGGCAGCGAAGGGCAACCAACAGCACTTAGAGACACGCGGAAACGGTAGTTGACCTGCAACGATGACGGGCATCGGCAACCCTCCACAAACTGTTGAAAACGGCTCTCCTCAAAGCAGAGGGTCGCCGGTTTCCGGTCGGCCTGAGCGGCACCGGCAGCACGTCGGCGTCCAGGTACACCGTGGTCTTCCTTTTGTCCATCATGTCATCATGCCGCTGCTACTTGAGTGGTTCCTTTCTGGCGCACCGGTCCCGAGCGGTCGAACGCCCCCATTTACCTTCCGCTTTGGGTCTCACAAATACTGCGAACACCACGCGCCAACCGTACCTATGACGCCGCGTCTCAGTCTGGGCGGTGCCGACGGGGCCCCGTGGAAGATTCGACAGAAGACGAAGATCCCTTGGGGTGCCTTCTAGGCCCACGGGTTGAAGACCTTCAGGCCGATTGCCCCGAAGGGCCTGGTGTCACGCGTCGCGACGGCCATGCCGTTGGCGGCGGCTATCGCGGCGATGATCGCATCAGCCGTGGAGACTGGCTGGCCGGCAGCACGCGCCCGGGCCACCATGTCGGCATAGGGCTGTGAGCAGCCCAGGTCGAACGCTAGTATCCGTCCGGCAAAGCCCGCGATCACGTCTTTCTCGATGGCGTCCTGGACGGCATCCCGGCGCTTGCCAGCCGGGAGGAGCGCGGCCCCCAGGCGCAGTTCGGCAACGGTTACGGCGGTCAGGTAGAGGCTGTCTGCGGCCTGGGCGTCCAGCCAGGCGACCACTGCCGGTTCCGGCGCGGGCCGGAGCGGTTCGGACACCACGTTGGTGTCTAGGATTATCACGCGAAGTCCAGCGGCTCGGTAAGCGCCCGGTCGCGCGCGCCCTCCATGGTGGCGAACTCCTCCTCGGTCAGCCGCAGCTTGCGTCCGACGACTGCTAACCCCGAGCCGAGCTTGAGCCGGCCATCGGGCCGGGCCGCCTCTTCGAGGATGGCGCGGACCTCCGCCTCCGTGCTGCGCTGATGGTGCGCCGCCATGACGCGGAGAGCGCGGTGGGTTTCCGCAGGCAGGTTGCGAACCGTGATCGTAGACATGTCAATTCCTCCAATCGCAAGCTATGCTATCGTCAACGCAGAGTGTATGCACTTGCCCGTGAACGCCGGACGAGCGCCTCGAAACGCCAAAGACCTCGAGGCAGACGGCATCGTGCAGGGAAGTGGCGACGACTTGTGGGGCGGTTGAAATCAAGTTCAACGCCGACCAGGTGTCAACGGCTTGATTGGAGCGTCATGTCTCATCCACGGAAGGTCCTGATCGTCGTTGGCCACCCGGACGGTCTGAGCTATTGCCACGCTATCGCGGAGGCCTACGCTTCGGGACTGGACGCGGATTGTCAAACCGAAACGCTCGTGCTGAGCGACTTGGTGTTCGACCCGGTGCTTCGGTACGGCTATCGCCAGCATATGGAGGCCGATCCCGTTATCGAACGCAGTCAGGAACTCGTGGCGTGGGCGGAGCACCTGGTGTTCGTCTTCCCTGTGTGGTGGACCAACGTGCCTTCGCTGCTGAAAGGATGGTTCGACCGTGTCTTCACGCCGAGGTTCGCTTACAACATGGACAACTCGAGTCTCTTCTCGCTGGCATTTGGGACCAGCCGCCAATTGAAAGGGCGGACCGCCACTATCATCGCCACCTACCATGGGCCGCCTTGGTATTTCACGTTGACTGGCGTCTCGCCGGTCAGGCTCGTCCGCCGCCAGGTGCTCGCAACGTGCGGGGTCAGAACTACCCAGAATTTGAGCTTGGGTTGGATCGACAGCCCCACCAAGGACTCTCCGGCCCGGCGCGAAGGTTTCCTCGCCAAGGTGGCGGCAGCCGCCGCAAGGCTGTGACGGGCGAGTGCTCCGACGCCTCATAGTGGGAGACATTCCTCTGGCTACACTCCGCGAACGCTGACCAATGTCGAGTCAACCGGCCGTTCGCGGGGCGTCGGAGTCGTGTAGCGGATTGTTGGAGACGTTTCGCAGCCAGGGTGCCCGATGCCGCCCCCGAGGTTTTTCGCGTTACCCCAGGTGAGGGTGTTGGCAGGGAGCGGGCCGGTTGACTCCCAATCATGACCGGGTAATGACGTCCGCGTCCGCACCCACACCGCATGCGGCGCAGACACATGCGTCCCACAAGTGCCCCGGTTCGGCCGCGGCGTCGAACGCGAGTCTAGAGTTCAGCGACAGGGTCGTAGGTCGGGTAGCCGAGCGACTCGGCGACGGCGAGCATTGTGGTGTCGTGACTGATGATCGTGGCATCAAGGCCCGCGGCGATCACCGAGCCGAGGTGAATCGCGTCCAGGGTCTTGACGTGAGGTTGGATTGCCTCGGCGGCAGCCCATACCCCTTCGGTGACCGGCACCAGGCTCAGCACCCCCAGGATTTCGTCGCGTCTACTCACTGGCAGTCCTTCGCGGCGGAGGACTCGGGTCAGTTCTGTTCGGAGAATGCGGGAGGAGACCACCAGATGCTCCTCTTGAGCGGTGACCTGATCGATCCAGACAGCCGCTGCGCGGGAGTGGCCCAGCAGGGCCCGCAACGCGACCGACGCGTCGAGATAGAAAACGGTCAACGGTCGCGCTCGTCCGCGAGCAGTTGGTCGATCGACGTCGCGGTACGCAAGTCGTGACGAGGCAGCTCCGCCAAGCGTGAACCGGCGCGGTTCTTGCGGGGCACTAACTCAATCGTGTATGTCCGGGGAATGATGCGGGCGATCTCGCGGCTGCGACGGGTGACCCGATAGATTTCGCCGGCCTCGACTTCGGCGAGCATGGCTGTCGGGTTCTGCCGCAGTTGGCCGACTGTGATCGTCTTCACTGTCCGATCATAAGCCGAATATCTACTAATGTCTACTTCGCGACTTGAATCCTGAAGATGACCGAAAAGGGGACGCTTGCCTCGGATAGGGATGATCGCGAAACACGGCTCCGGGGCGTGGGCCGTCGGTCATCGGCACACGGCGCTGATGAATTCGCGCCAGTCTGCTCCATTCGGATAGACGAACTCCAAGTCTCGAGACTCGCCCACATCCCTGGTGGCGCTAATTTCCAGGGCGCCAAACGAAGTGTCTTCCGCTACGTCAACCGAGCACTCGGGGGTCAAGTGCACCGTGGAAAGGCTCGCCTTGTCGCCGCGTTCGGCACCGGCCGCCTCCAACGCGGCCCAAATGTCTTCTTCCGTGACGCGGTACAGGCTGCGCCGGCGGGCTTCAGCACGTTCGTTCTTGACCTTGGCGTCTCCGGACTGGGAGATGTACCAGCCTTCAGGAGATGTGGCGTATGCCGGTTGCGGGAGCGTGCCCCAATCGGGAAACTCACAGACCGTGCCGATGAACTGCCGCCAATCGGCGCCATTCGGGAAGACGAATTCGGTGGCATTGGTCGCCAAGCTCTTCCGGAACGCGAAGATGGCAACGCTGCGGGGCTCATCCTTCGTCTCCAGCTCCACCCGGCAGAGCGGATAAGCCTCCCACCGGTCTTGCCCCTGATCTGACGGCCTAAAGCCGGCCTGGTCCAAGACTTGGTAGACCTCGGCGATTGGGACTTCGTAGACGCTATGGTCCTGTGCGTCGCCGCACTCGCGCTCCTGCTTCATGCAGTTCTGGGACACGAACACGGTTCCTTCCGGCACTGAGCCAAGTGATGCTGTGGCTGACGTCGGTGCGGGCGTGCTGGGCTCGACTTTGGGTGCATTCCCAATGGAGCACCCACCAACTCCGAGTATGACCGCGAGGGCCAGGGCCCGCATGATCCGCGCTCTCTGCCCCAAACCATGGCTCACAGTGAGCAATTCTAGGCGTCGAAAGCCCCCGGCCGCCTTCCCCCGCCGCCCCAAAGCGATGAGTAAGCGGTCAGTTCGGACGAATGAACACTCGGGACGCCAAGGAAAAGGCACCCCTGGCCTGGACAGACGCGTCGCCTCGGGATGCCCAACTCCGGACCCGCCTTCTTGCGGTTGATCGCTTTTCGACGGTTTGCGTGGGATCGCGTCGCTTTGGGCAAGGCGCCGCTGACCAGGCACGATGCCGTACGGCAGCTTTCGCCGTTTGGCGCCAGTTCACGCCGGTTCCCATCTCAATCTGTTGGGTTTCCGTTTGGTCGCACTCGCCGGGCCATGCCCTTTCGACGCCTGGCGGATAGCCCGGCGGGCGTTGACCCTAGACCAGTTGGTGGCGGCGCACAACTCGTCCAGCATCCTCCCTTTTTCCTTCTTTGAGGCCCGCCCGTACTCCTTGGCGTACTTCTTGGTCAGGTCCCGTCTGGTCGCCATCGTCAGCCCTTTCACGACTCGCCAGCGAACCGGTCACACCCTGCCAACCGCCACACGCCACGCCGTGTTACGCGATCATCCCCACGTGAGGCAAGCGTCCCCATTCGCGATCAACTTAGCTGACTATGGTGCGTGTCTGATGATGTTGCGCCACGGGGCGTGCAGGCTGGCGGGGGCGGGGCCGGGCACGGCTGGACGCAACATAATCCCGGTTGTGGTGGTCTGTTGGGTGACGGGCAAGGCGCCCGAGGACCAGGAAGCCCATGATGAGCGAACAGGCTCGTGTCGAATGTGTTGGGGTAGGGGAGGCGCTGCGCGACTGTCAGCGATTCTTGATTGAAGAGCGGGGCCTGGCGCCCGCGACCGGCAAGGAGTATTGCCGCAAGGCCGCTCTTTTCGTCGAAGCGGTCGGCGGAGCCGGGGCGCTGCCGCGCCTGGCGGCCGCGGATGTGGCCGGGTACGTCGTGGAATACGCCGCCGGCCATTGTTGGGAATCGTGCAGGACGATGCTGCGTGCGGTGCGGGCGTTCCTGCGTTATGGGCATGTGGCGGGGTTGTGCGCCGATTTGGCGGACGCGGTGCCGTCGGTCGCCCGCAGACCCGACACCGCGCCGTGGCGTGGCGTGGACTCCGGACGGGTCCAGGAACTGGTCTGTCACGCGAAGAGCGACCGGTCCGCGCGGGACGCGGCTGTGGTGGCGGTGATCGCGCGGCTGGGTTTGCGGGCCGTGGAAGTGTCCCGCCTGGAAGTCGGGGACTTCGACTGGGCTGGTGGGACGGTGCGGATCAGGGGGAAGGGCAACCGGGTCGAGAAGATGCCCCTTCCGGCCGATGTCGGTGAGGTCGTGGTCGCCTACCTGCGGGTCCGGCCGGCCGGGACCGGCCAAGCCCGAGTGTTCCTGGCCTTCACGGCTGGCACGCCGTTGACGCCGGCGGGGATCTGCCACATCGTGTGCAGCGCCTGCCGAGCGGCCGGGATCGAGGAGTTCGGGCCGCACACGCTGCGCCACTCGTTGGGGACCCGGCTGCTCAACGAAGGCGCCGGGCTGGACCAAATCGCGCAGGTGCTGCGGCACAAATCGATGGCGTCGACCGTGGTCTACGCCAAAGCAGACCTGGTGTCCCTGGCGGCCGTGGCCCGCCCCTGGCCTGGGGCCGTGAAATGAGCCGGCCGCTGCGGGCCGGAGCCGAGGAGTACGTCGCCATGCGGTGCGCCCTCGGCCACCAGATGGGCAACGCGGACACCTTGATGAGGTTCGTGGCATGGTGCGAGGCCCGTCAGATCGAGACTGTCACAACCGAAGCCGCCCTAGTGTGGGCCTCCCAGGAAGGCAGGTCGTCTCCCCAGTGGAAAGCCCAGAAGCTGTCCATGGTCCGCGGCCTGGCCCGCCACTTGGCCTGGACCGACCCGGCCACACAGGTGCCGCCGGCCGGGCTGGCGCCCGGTGGCCTGTTCAGGCCCGTACCGTTCATTTTCACGGACGCCCAGGTCGAGGACTTGATCAGCGCCTGCCGCCAGGTCCGGATGAAACCCGGCAAACCCGGCGCCTGCGCTTTCCTGATCGGGTTGCTCGCGGCCACGGGCATGAGGATCTCCGAGGCGTGCGGTCTGGATGTGTCCGACATCGGCCGCGCCGACCTGCCCCACGGCCAGGCGGCCACCACGTTGGCTATCAGGCACGCGAAGAACGGGTCGGCCCGGACAATCCCGCTGCACCCGACCACCGCCCAGGCCGTCCTGCGCCGCGCCGCCGACATGCCAGCGGGACCTGAACCCATGCCGCTGATAAGCGTCGCCGGAAACCGGTTCAAACCCAGCGCGCTGCGGAACCACATCTGGCCGCAGCTCTTGGCGGCCGCCGGGATAGACACCGAGCCCGTCAGGCCGAGAATCCATTGCCTGCGTCATTGTTTCGCAGTTAAGTCCCTGGTCAGCTGGTACAGGACTGGGGCGCCTGACATCGACGCGCGGATCGGATGGCTATCGGCGTACCTGGGCCACGCTAACCCCGCCAACACATATTGGTACCTCCAGGCCGTGCCGGAACTGATGGCGTTGGCCGCCGCACGCGCCGCCAAACCGTGGGGGACTGAGCAGTGAACGACCTGGCCGCCTTGATCCAAGGCTTTTTCGCGGACAGGTTCCCGAACCAGCGCGGCGCTTCGCCGCAGACGATCGCGTCTTACCGCGATGCCGTCAAACTTCTGCTCGTGTTCACGGCCGGACACCACCGGAAACGGGTCGACGCCCTCGAAGTCAGGCACATCGACGCGGCGACGGTGGGCGCGTTCTTGGCCCATCTCGAAAACGACCGGGGAAACTCCGTCGCCACCCGCAACGCCCGCCTGGCCGCGATCCACTCCCTGTTCCGCTACGCCGCCATCCGGCTGCCGGAACACGCCCTCGACATCGCCAGAGTGCTCGACATCCCCAACAAGAAGACGGACAAGACAATTGTCGACTACCTCGACGACGACCAGGCCGCCGTCTTGATCGCCGCCCCGGACGGCTCCACCTGGGCCGGGCGGCGCGACCAGCTGATACTGGCGTTCATGGCCCAAACCGGGTTGCGGGCCAGCGAAACCGTCGCCGCGCGCGTCCAAGCATCCATTTCGGCGCCTGCCCTTACATCGAATGCGTAGGCAAGGGCCGCAAACACCGCCCCACCCCGATGGAACCTGACCTCGCCAAACAGATCAAGGCGTGGACCGCCGACAACGGGCTCGCGGGCGCAGACCCGGTGTTCCCCGCCGCCCGCGGCGGCCACCTGACCAGGAACGGCTTGTGGCGCCTGGTGGCCAAACACGCCAAGACCGCGGCCACCCGGCCTGAAATGGCTGACGCCCAGGTGACGCCCCATGTATTGCGCCATTCGGCCGCTATGAGGATGCTCCACAACGGCGTCAACGTCGTCACCATTGCCTTGTGGCTTAGCCACGAGCGGGTTGACACGACGCTGATCTACCTGCACGCCGACCTGGAAAGGAAACAACAGGCGCTCGACCAGACGGCACCTCCCGGAGTGCCGCCCGGCCGCTATGTCCCAACGCCGGACATCCTGAAGTTCCTCGCTGGTCTGGGTTCTGGATAGCCGGGGCCGGCCAACGGTCGGCCACAGGGGACGCCATCCGCGACCTCGGTTATATTGCAGTTCCCGGTCGGCACCCATGCCCCAGCCAGCCGAGTCGGCAGGACACGCAACATAAGACCGGACGCACCATAGACACGTTTACGTTGCTGGCAACGTAAATGTGAGGCTAGTCGCCGACCGACTTGACAGATGCCCCGGCCTCTGTGTAACCCCGCGAAGTCGCTCCCAAGGGGGAGCAGAGTAAACAAGTCAGTCCAAGCCGGGAGCCCTCCGGGGATGACCCGCTGTACTTGTCCTTGAACAGGCTCTCGGCCACGGCGCGCAAAGAGTCAGGAAAGGCTGTTGATGAGCCGCGACATTTCGAGGCAAGGATCCGCGCATGAGTATGGCTCCAGGGTGGTGTCTGGAATCACCCGGGGGCAATTGAGAACTGCGGCGGCCATCTCAGCGGTTGTGGCCGTTGTGGCATTGGCAGCGCCGGCCACTGCCTCGCAAGACGAACCCGTCGAGGTTCTGCCGGGGGCTACAAGTTCTGTGATTGCTTACGAGACTGGGCCCGATGATGCCAAAGCATGGGCTGAACTGGAAACGAAGGGCGAAATGGTAGAGGCCCTAACCCCGGAAGATCCCTCCGGGGTTGTTGAGCTTTCGCCCGATGAGCTTGTCGACGCCACGCTGACGTACCCGCTGTACTTTGACTATCTGTTCTTCAACAGTCCCCAAGACGGCTTCAACCAGGTGCGACATGACTCAGAGGCCGTTGAGGCACTCCTTGAGGGGCCCGATGCCGCAGCCCTGGTGGACCGGTATATCGTGCTCGATCTCCGGTCTTCCGCGCGGGCGTCTGGGGAAGCCGGAATCCAGTTCGGATTCCTGCAAATGGAGGTCGCGCAAAGCGAAGTGCTGAATGCCGTAAGCAGCGCCACGAGAAAGGCCCTCCTGGGAGAGGTCCTGACCAAGTGGTCGCTGATCTCCAACGAACTACGCGCCAGCTATTCACCAGACTTATGCGCGCTGCTGGCGGCGAGAATCCTCGCGCTTGAGAGCCCCTCCTTCGCGCGCAGTGCCGCAGGAATTGGAGGGTTTGATGACTTCATTGCCTCGGGGGATATCCACTACTTGCCGGCCGACAAGTGGCAACGGCTGGTGACTCTGATTAGAGAGTCAAGCAAAGCAGTGGTGCCGGCCGGCATCAAGATCAAGTGAAGGGATGGACGAGGGAACAATGGTAAGCATCCTGAAGAACCGGGTTGGGAGCAGTCTGCCTTGGCGCACAATCCGCAAAGGCGGGTCCTGGCTCGTGACGACGGCACTGCTAGTGGTGCTGTTTTCTACTCCGGCCTTCGCCATACAATATGTCGGGTTACGCGTGTTCACGCCCAAGGGTTCCGAGGTGCGTGCGCTTCATGTCAGTGGTGACCTGACTGCGGCCGAGCGGACTGCCATGGACAAAGCGGTGAAGAAGGCATATCCGAAGGCTAAGCTCTTGACCGGTTCCACTGCCCGTTATAATTGCCACGCCTACGCTTGGTATTCGCAGGCCACCACGGGAACGACCTGGATCAACGGGCCTTACCCCTATTGGAAGGACGGAAGTTATAAACTACGGAAGTCTGTGAAATGGAAAGATGCGGGGGCTATTCCGAAAGACGTGGCGAACAATGCGAAAGTGTACTATGATGGAGGCAACCACTCAGCCGTCAAGACTTCTGCCAGCAAGTTCCGGTCGAAATGGGGCCAAGGACCGCTAATGGAGCATGACCCGAAGTACGTGCCGTATGGAGCGACGAAGTTGAACTACTACACCAAGTAGCGGAAGGGAGTGACCGTGGTGGGTAATGGGACTAGCCGGGCCGGGCGAGGTGCCAGATCTGTGGGGGCGATGGGTGCGCTAGTCTCTGTGCTTGTGGCGGGTACGGCCTGCGTGGGCCATGAGCCATCGACGGATCTCGGTAGCGGAAGCGCGGCGACGCCACGCGACGGAATCTCCGTGGTGCTCGGGGAGTTCAACGGGTGCCTTGTGGCGAATGACGCGGAATGGGATGGCGGAAGCAGTCAACTAAAGCTGGCAGTGGCGGCGCCGGAAAGCTGGCGTGTGATGGACGGCGCGGTGGATGCAGACGGGGTGACGCACCAATTCGGCGACCGTATTGTCCTCCGTGGCGAGCTAGTGGGATTTGGCGACCTAACGGATGATCAACGTGGTCGTCTAAGCACGGAGTGCATGGCATCGTCCGGAGAACTGCTGGTTTTGGTACCGAGTTAGCGGCTAAGTTAGCTGGGGCCCGGGGCTGTGAGCGGTATCGAGACCCGGGCCACCCAAGCGTCTTGCCTGAGGTTTGCCCTTGCCCTGCACTCAAAGAGGGATTCTGCCCTAGATTGTGATAAGGCCCCTTACAGGTTCCCGGCCTGTGCGTGCTTCTCGCCCGGAATCACCGTCTGAAGCGACACTCGGTCATTGGCCAGAACCCCGCCGCGACTACCCAGCGCGGATGCTCCAGCAATGGCATCACGGGGTCTGCCTGGTCCTGGCCTTTGGCCCCATCTAAGTGAGCGAATCGGGTCGGCCTCGCTGCGGTCGGCCCCACCATCCGCCACCAACTGAAGAGGTGCAACTCGGAAATGAGCAGGTTAACACGCCGGTCAGGCCGCGCAGCAATCGTCCTACTCCCCCTGATCGCTGTTCTGGCCGCACCTGCCTGCAGCACTCGGC
>JAIRXP010000056.1 GCA_031268215.1 Bifidobacteriaceae bacterium
CGCCAAGCCGTCTCCAGGGGGGTGTTCAAGTCCGTCCGGCAACTCGTCTGCGCGCTACGCCGATTCGTCGACCACTACAACAAAGACTGCCGCCCATTCCAATGGGTCAAGACAGCCGCACAGATAATCCCCAAAATCAAACCCGACCCATCAACCACTTACCTAACCCGACACTAGATGATTGATTCCTGGGGGTGTTGCGGCGTGGCGTGGTGACTTTGTGGGGCGGGAGAACCCAGGATCGGTGCTGAAAGATCACTTCCCCGATCGCAAAGGACCGGTTTCATGGACACCGACCTGGACTCTCTCGCCGTCACACTCTACGTCACGATAGACGACTTGTTCGTCGCCCACCCCGAACGGCTTCCGGCCCGCCCGGAATCCGGGTTCCAGCCGAGGACCTCGGACAGCGAGATCGTCACCCTCGCGGTCCTCCAGGTGGTGTTGGGCTGCCACTCGGAGCGGCGTTGGATGAGGTATACGAAACAGCATCTGGCCTGCTATTTCCCGCGCGTCCCGAACCAGCCGGGCTACAACAGCCGGCTCCGCGCGTTGGCTTCGGCGCTGGTGTGGGTGTGCGCCGAGTTGGCGCGTTCAACCGACCAATGGTCGGACGGTGTGTGGACGGTCGACTCCACCCCAGTGGAGTGCGGCCGCTCGCGGGAGACCGTGCGGCGCTCCGACCTTGCAGGGTGGGCCGAGTACGGGTATTGCGCGTCCCACTCGCGGTACTTCTGGGGGCTGCGTCTCCACCTGGTATGCACGTTGGGTGGTCTGGTCGTCGGGTGGGTGCTGTCCGGGGCGAAAGCCGACGAGCGTGAAGCGCTGGCCGCGGTTTTGTCTGGCTTGGAACGCCGGGACGGGGCAGATCCTGCTCACAGATATGAACTATCACGGCAAAGCCTTCGAGGAACTGCTCGCCTCGGAGGGGGTCGTCCTGCTCCGCAAGGCCCGCAAAGGTGACAAACCCGGGCCCGGCCAACGGTTCCTCAAACCGTTTAGGCAGGTCATCGAGTCAATCAACGACACCCTCAAAGGCCAGTTGAGCCTAGAACTGCACGGCGGGAAGACAGCCCAAGGTGTCTGCGCGAGAGTGGCCCAACGAGTCCTAGCACTCAACGCCATCGTCTGGTTCAACGAACAAATCGGCGCACCAGTGCTCCGGTCCCTGACCGCCTACGACCACCAAAACCCCCAGGAATCAATCATCTAGGCAACGCGACTGGACGCACTGGCAAAGGGTGTGGCCCACGCCCAAGCGAAAGTCACCAAAGCCCTCGGGAAGAATGGTGTTGATCGCCTGTGGGCAGATCTGTCGAAGGCCGCCGAAGCATTGGCTGAAGACCTCAAACAGGCAGCTGATGCCATCGCCTGGCCATACAAGCCGTTTAGTTCCTTGAGCCCGATAGACACCAGGGACGTTCATCGAGCTTTCTTCAAGTACCTGCACGGATCTCGGCTTCAGCCCATCGTCGAGGTGTTCCGCAAGTACGGCTATGACCTGCATGATGACAACGCTCAACACGCACAGGGGGCTTATTGTCCCGCAGCATCTCTACGACGAGGAGAGCTTCGGCCCTCTTGCCGCCGCGCTGAACACACTCGCCGAGTCCAATCAACAGGTCGAGCGGGCGCGAGCAGCCGACGACCATGCGGATGTGGACGATCTGTGGGGAAACTGAGCGACTACGACTGGGTTCGTCGGCATCGCGCTGAAACCTTGGCCGCACTGCCTTGGCGCCGCGCTGAGCCGTGTCGTTGGTGACCCGTAAGCTTGTTGCCGTGAGTGAGAGACTGCTTCATCAGGCTGAGTGGGTGCGGACCGAGGCGACAATTGGCCTTGATCGGTCGTCCCAATCTGCCCGTGGTCAGTACTTCACTCCAGAGCGCGCTGCTGAGTTAATCGCTGGGCTGCCGAGGCTTACCGAGGCCGGGTCCCTGTGCGTGCTGGATCCTGGGGCGGGCTCAGGGATGCTCGCGGCCGCAGTCGTGGAGCGGGCGTGCGGAGGCCAGCGCGTCGAACAAGTCGAGGTGACGGCCGTCGAGCTAGACAGTGCGCTCCTGCCGGCGCTTAGGCGGACGGCGGAACTATGTGAAGAACATGGTAGGCGCGCGGGGGTGCGGGTTCGCGTCAAGATTGTTGAGGGAGACGTAATTGCGCTCCAGACCGGTCTGGAAATGGAGTTGGGCACCTTCGATCTCGTCATCATGAACCCGCCGTACAAGAAGCTTGCCGCCACCTCGTGGCAACGCCGGGCGTTGGACGCCGCAGGCTGGGACACCGGGAACCTCTATGCGGCTTTCGTAGCGCTGGGCGTTGAATCGTTGCGTCCTGGAGGCCAACTGGTGGCGATCACGCCCCGATCATTCGCCAATGGGCCCTATTTTGAGCAGTTCCGTAAGCGGCTTCTTCGCCATGTCTCCTTCGACCGGATACACACATTCGAGTCCCGCTCCACGGTGTTCGCCGACACCGGCGTGCTGCAGGAGAACATTGTGTTCGCGGCCACCAGGGCTGGCGAACGTGGCCCTGTCACGATCACGTCGTCGCGGGGCCACACGGACGGGGTGTCCGAACGTACTGTCGCCTACTGTGAGCTGGTCTCCCGAGGCGATCCCCATCAGTTCATAAGGATTACCACCGACAGGGCTGACGACGAGGCCGTGAGAGCCATCGTGTCGCTGCCGGCATCGCTTTCCGACCTGGGTGTGAAGGTGTCCACCGGCCGGGTTGTCGATTTCCGGGCGCGACCCAACCTTCAGGACGCCCCTAGTCCAGACAGCGTTCCCTTGGTCTATCCGGGCAATCTGTGTGGCGGTAAGGTGCTGTGGCCGCGTCCCATCCGCAAGCCGCAGGGGTTCAGGATCCTGGACGCCTCTGACCGTAAGGCGCTGTTACTGGGCGGGTATTACGTGCTCGTCAAGCGGTTCTCCGCCAAGGAGGAACGCCGCAGAATCGTCGCCGCGGTCTGGGACCCAAGCCAGCACGGCGAACGGCCCGTCGCGTTCGAGAATCACCTCAACGTGTTCCACGCGGACGGGTCAGGGCTTGACAGAGAACTAGCGTGGGGACTGTGCGCCTGGCTCAACAGTTCCGTGGTGGACCGTTGCTTCCGCACCTTCTCGGGCCACACCCAGGTCAACGCCACGGATCTCCGATCAATGGGATACCCCGAGGGTAAGGATTTGCGCCTGCTTGGTGGCTGCCTCAATGGATTGCCGCCGCAAGGGGACCTCGATGACCTCGTCGAGCGAATGACGTTGGAGCCGGTGACGGCGTGAAAGACGAGGCACACGACCGAGTCGAAGACACCCGGATCATTCTTGAATCGCTTGGCTTCGACGCCGAGCGGTCCAACGAACGCTCGGCCCTGGTGCTCTCGCGCTATTGAGGCTCCGTCCAAGTGATCCGTGGGAAGCGGCGAGCGCACCGTTGCTCGGGACGCGCGCGGTCATGGATTGGATCAGGGATGAGTACGGCGTGGCGTATGCGCCCAACACTCGGGAGACGGTCAGGCGCTTCACTTTGCACCAGTTCCTGGACGCGGGCCTAGTCCGGGAGAACCCTGACGATCCGTCGCGCCCAGTCAATTCGCCAAAGTGGTGTTACCAGGTCAGAGTCGAAGCTCTCAACGTGATCTGCTCTTACGACTCGGACTCGTTTGACGGCCTCTTGGCCTATTATCTGAGGATTGTGCCGGGCTTGGTAGCTCAGTACGCCTCGGAACGCCAAATGGTCCGCATCCCGGTTGCGCTGCCTGACGGGCGGCCGGTGACGCTCAGCCCCGGCGGTCAGAACTCCCTGATCCGGGACATGGTGGAGGACTTCTGCCCCTACTACGCGCCTGGAGGCCGAGTCCTCTACGTGGGCGATGCGGACGAGAAGTGGGCTGTGTTTCACGAGAACGAACTGGCCCGACTTGGCGTCTCGGTGGACAGACACGGCAAGATGCCTGATCTTGTCGTATACCTGCCGGATAAGAATTGGCTGCTGCTACTGGAAGCGGCCGCGAGCCATGGGCCGGTCGATGGGCAGCGGCATTCAGAACTCGCAGCGATGTTCCAAGGCGCTACCGCTGGGCTGGTCTATGTGTCCTGCTTCCCTTCCCGCGCCGTGATGCGCAAGTACCTCACCCTGATCGCATGGGAGACCGAAGTTTGGTGCGCCGACGACCCGACCCACTTGATCCACTTCAACGGCGAACGGTTCCTCGGCCCCTATGAGTGATGGCGACCACCGGTATGTGGCGGCGCCTGCCGGTCACGTTTTACTCCCCGAAAACAACCCTGAACAACCGCAGCCAGCCCCGTCCAACCGAATAGGATGATGTCCGAGCGCGCCGCTCGGCGCTCTCCTCACAAGGGAAAACCCGAATTAACCCGGATGATCCGCAGTCAACCCGATAGGCGGCGAAAGCCCCCCGGAGGTCGTAGGTTCAGATCCTACCCCCGCTACTATTTGGCTTGGTCAGGCCGGTGTTCCTCTTGTCTGAAGGGACCTTGGGATGCCAATCCCATCGTTATCCCATCGAAATGGCCGCTGGAACGCGGCAGCGCGCCCGGCCCCGCCCGACTGGTTCGGGTTGTCTCCGGTTATCCCAGGAGGTGCCTTTCGCGTGGGCGTCGGCGGTGGCCGATGCCGTCCAAGACGTTTCGGGTCCGGGCGTGGCCGCGCGGGTTGGGGGCGGTGCGCGCACCTTGCGTTCATGGACGCTGAGAACCAAGCCAGGGACGCGCTGGCCCGATTGGAGCCGCCGATCGGCGTTGCCGCATTGGCCAGCTACCTGGGGGTGCCGGTCTCGGCCGTCTACAACTGGCGGTCGCGTGGACTCGGACCGCGCGCCCACCGGTTCGGCAAACACGTCAAGTTCGCGCTGTCCGACGTGGAGGCGTGGCTCGCCACGACCAGGGAACCAGCCACCGGGGGCAGGCTGTGAGCCGGCGGCGGTCATATGTGGGCACCTGCGGGCGGATCTTCTTCCGGCCCACCGTCTCCGGGAAGATAGAGGCCAGGGCCAGGTACCGCGACTGGGACGGAACCTCCCGGCTGGTCCAAGCGACCGCCAGAA
>JAIRXP010000069.1 GCA_031268215.1 Bifidobacteriaceae bacterium
AATGCCCAGACGGATCCACAAAAGCAACCGGATTATTCAACCCATACATGTAACGATGCAACGACTCCGGCGTATCCACATCCCCCAACAACGAATCCGCCACCCCAAACCGGCCAACCTCTGGATCATAATAGCGTGCCCGCAAATACTGTAAACCTGTTACCGGACTATATTCCTCCGAATTGAACCCGAAGAACGGTGACTGTGAACCAGAAGAAGACGTCACCCGACCAAACGGATCATAACTCAACCCCTCAACAACCCGACCAGCCTGGTCTGTCACCTGAGCGACAGACCCTAAACCATCCAGCATAAAGAACCCGGACGTGTACTGGCCGCCGACAGGACTTCCAGTACCTGCTGTGGGTGGCGCCGTCGCTGTGGTCTGTGACAGCCTCCCCAAACCGTAAGTGTAGGAGGCAGTCAGCTGGTCCCGGCCACCATAAGCCGCCAACACTTCCGTGTTCTGCCGGTTGACATCATTCACGTAATACGACAAGTCATAGACCGCGCCCGCGCCAGACGGGTTCCCATCCGGGATCGCAACCCGCCCAACGCCACCACCAGTCAAACCATAACGATCCAACGTCAACTGTTCCGGTGCGCCTGGGTCCTTGTCACCACCCAAACCAAGCAGTTCTTTGACCTCATCCCAGGTCAACCCAGCAGCAGACAAAGCATCCAGTTCTGCTTGGGTCACACCCAACGATGCCGACACCGGGACCGTATCCTCCACCACCCGGTATTCACCCGCTATCTGTTCCCACTCCCGGGACAACCATTGTGAAGACTCAACCGCTTGGGCGCTATTGAAGCCCGCCACCTCATGCACCACCGCTTGACCAACACCAAACCAAAACAAGTTCCGCGACGGATCAACATACTCAGTACGCCGGGTCGTGTAATGAAGCGGGTCGCCACCACCATCCAAACCCGGACCCGAGTCCAGTGCCGTATCCCACGGCCCAGACAACCCATCGGCTACCGAATCTGACACACCACCAGCCGGCCCAGACCCATCCGAGGGAACCTCCCGGCGGCTGGCCTGAAACACACGATTCCCGTCACCGTCATAGCTGGCCGCCATCAACAAACGACCACCCTCACGCACGGCCCGCAACCGGTCCTCCGCAGAATACTGATAAGTCACTGCCTCTGAATCCGTTGGGCTAGCCTTCACCAACCGGCCAGCCGCATCATAACTGAAACTCGTCAACCCAGACAGTGTCGAGTCCTCACGGATCAGCTGGTTATCCTGGTTGTAGGCGTAAGACACTGACTCCAAGCCCACACCCGAAATGTCTTGGGTCCGCATCGACGAACGGTTACCTGCCGAGTCATAACTGTAGGTGACCTTTGTAGAACGCTCACCAGACGCCTCAGTGTATCCAGTCAACTGCCTCGAAGCATCATAAGAGAACGTCCGTTTCACCCCACCCCCCACGGCTACACCGGTCACAGTCTCTGTCAGAACATCACCCCGCGAATCATAAGTGTATGAATAAGCTGAAACAACCACCCCAACGGAATCCCTGTTGACCAACGAAATCACGTTACCGCGCGAATCGTAGCCGTAATCACTGCGGCTGCCGCCAGGCCGAACCAACGCCGTAACCCTGCCCGCCGCGTCGTAAGAATAAACCGACACGCCTTCAGGTGCCTTCACCTGGGTCAGGTTCCCGGCCTTGTCGTATTGGTATTCGACCCGTGACCCGTCCGCATAACTGATAGCCGCGACCTCACCAGCCTCTGAATATTCGTAGCTGACCGCCCGGCCGGCTGGATCCACCACGGATGTGAGCCGACCCAACGAATCGTATTCATATTCTGATAGGCCCGTCGGGTCTTGCATCGACAACCGGTTCCCGGCCGCGTCATAAACCCAGCCCGCTTCTGGATAGCCAGCATCAGAATAACCTGCCTCGATCAGCTGGTTAACCCTGTCATAGTCGTAGCGAGTGACACGCCCATCACCTGCCGTGACACCAGTCAGCCGGCCCGCCAGATCGTAACTATTGCTTTCAACCGTCCCACTAGGTGAAACCACACCCGTCAAGTTCCCATCCGCGTCATACCGGTAGCGGGTTACATTACCTTTCGGGTCAGTCATCGTAGCAAGGTTCCCGACCGCGTCATAACCATAACCAGTCACACCGCCCGTAGGACGGCCCACTCCAGTCAACTGGCCTTTACGGTCATACCCGAAACGTGACACCAGCCCGGCCGCGTCTGTCATAGACACAAGCAAGTTGTCCGGGTCGTAACCATACTTCGTGGTTCCCCCAGCCTGATCAGTCACGCCCGCCAGGTTCCCTACCCGGTCGTAACTGTAAGAGACCTTCCCACCCAACGGGTCCGCCTGCCACGCCAGCCGCCCATCGGGACTGTAACCCATGGAAGTGGTCTGGCCGTTCGCGTCCGTCGCACTCGTCAAGTTCCCGGCCGGGTCGTAACCGTAAACAGTCGCCCGGCCACCCGGCTCGACCGACCGGATCACCTGACCCGCCGGGTCATATTCTAGTTTCGTGGCCCGGCCTTCCGAATCGACTTGCGAAACCAGCTGGTCCGCCAGATCATAGGTGTAAGAAGTCACTGCCCCAGCCGGATCCGTCGCCGAAGCCAGCGTCGAATCCGGGTTATATGTGTACGCCGTCTTCGAGTCCTCCGCGTCCACCATCGCGGTCAAACGGTGTAAACCGTCATACTTGTAGGCGGTCCGACGGCCAAGATTATCAACCTCGGATACCAGATCACCGGCCGGCGAATACTCAAAAGAACGACTATACCCTCTAGGACTAGTCGCTTTAGTCAACCGGTCAAGCACGTCATAACCATAAGTCCACTGCGAACCATCCGCTTTGACCAGCCGGGTCACCCGCCCAGACGACGAAACCTCATATTTTGTTACCTTCCCTAACGGATCAGTCATGGCTGTCTCAAAGCCGTGTTTATCATATGCGTGCTTGGTTACTTGTCCCGTAGGAGTGACCTCTTCTACCAACAACCCGGACACGTCGTAACGGAATTGCGCCACACCACCGTTCGCGTCCCGCACTTTCGTGACTTGATCAGCCGGATCGTGAACATATTCCGTAACCGCCCCCTCAGGTGTAGTGACAGCGATAAGCCTGGAAGCAGGATCATACGTGAAAGCCGTAGTCCCACCCAACGGATCTGTCTGCCCAGCCAAACGCCCCAACCGGTCATAGGAGTAAAGTGTTTTGTTTCCGTTCGGGTCAACCGAATCAATGACGTTACCCATCAAATCATACGAATAGCTTGTGGCCGCCCCAAGCGGGTCAATTTCCTTCACCAGATTCCCGGCCGCGTCATACCCGTAACACCAAACCGTCTCCCCATCAATATCAGTTTGAGAGACGATACCGCCCGCCAGGTCACGCTCAAACGTCGCTCTTCCGATCCCAGCCACCTCAGTGGCCGTCAACTGGCTTAACTCGTTGTATTCGTAAGACGTAGCCACCCCGTCCAACCCAACCTGGCCCACCAGGTTGTCCCACACGTCATAGCTGAACGACTCGATACGACCCGCCGGGTCCCTATGCGACACTAACCGGCCGGCCAGATCATACGCGTAAACATCCTCCCGACCATCGCTGGTCGCTTCCCTCAGCAAGTTACCCATCGAATCGTGCGTGTAAGAGGTCACCAGCCCAGCCGTATCCGTCGCCTCAATCACTCGACCAAGCAGATCATAGACCGCCGTAGAAGTATCCCCGGCCGGATTCGTTACAACGGTAGGCAAGCCATCCGAATCGAACAAGTAACTCCACTGCCGCCCCAAAGGATCAGTCACTGTCTGAGCCAAACCAGCCGGGTTATAGGTGTAAATGGTGGCGTTACCGAACGGATCCGTCTGCGACACCAAGTTTCCGGCTTTGTCGTAAGCGAACCCCGTAACACCGCCCTCCGCGTCCCGCCCGGACACCACTTGTCCAACCTTGTTGTAAACGAATTCACTGACACCACCATCCGCAGCGATCTGACGGACAAGATTGCCTCCCAGATCCCATTCGTAACGAGTCACCGCGCCGCGGGGATCCGTCTGGGACGCAGAACGACCCACCAAATCATAGGTGTAACGGGAGACACGCCCAGCCTCGTCCGTCAAGCTCACCAGACGACCAGCCAAATCATAGACATATGTGGCCACCGCTCCAGAAGCATCCACCGCCCGCGTCATCTGCCCGGCCGCATCAAACTCCAGACCCGACACCTGACCGCCAGTGTCAACCTGGACCAAGTTCCCAGCCGGATCGTAGCCGTACGCGATCACCAACCCCGACGGTTCCCGGGCTGTGGCGACCCGCCCGGCAGCATCCAACGTGTAAACCCGCTCAGAGCCGTTAGGGTACGACACCCCCAGAAGAGCACCCGACTTCGAGTACCGGAAACTGGTTGTGTTACCCAAAGCATCAACCTGCTTCAACGGCAACCCGTGAACCTTGTCATAGACTGCTTCGGTCACCGCACCAGTCGAATCAGTGACCGTAACAATATTGTCTTGATCGTCATAAACGTAGGCCTCCCACGACCCATCTGGCACATCAACCCGAACCAAACGGTCACGCGAATCGTACCGATTCTCGGTGACGAAACCACGCGGATCCGTTTCAGTCAACGTGTTCCCGTTCGCATCATAAGTGTATGTGACCTTCCCACCTTCCGGGTCACTGCCAGACAACACACGATACGCAGCGTCATAAACGAAGGTGGACACAAACCCTTGGGGACTCGTCTGCGTCAACGGGTTGCCCAAGGCGTCCACTGTGTAGGAGACGGTGCCGCCGTCAGGTGCCTGCTCGCCTGTCTTGTGGCCCGCCGCATCCCACATGATGCGGCTGACACCACCAGCCGGGTCCACCACACTGACAGGAAGATTCAAGGCGTTGTACGCATACCGAGTGACACGCCCCAGCGGATCCGTAACCTCCGAAACAACCGCCCCCGAATAGGTCAACCGCTCAACGCCCCCGCTTGGATCGGTGTGGGACACCATACGGTGGTACGAGTCATACCCGAAACGTTCTGTGGCGCCACCGGGATGGACCGTCTTGATGCGGTCCCCCGCCCCACTGTATTCATGGGTTGTGACCCGGCCGTCCGCGTCCGTCTCCCGAACCACCCGACCGGCGCCGTCGTAACCAAACGAAGACGTATCCCCATTCAGGTCCCTCAACGTCAAGCGGTTGCCGTCACCGTCATAGGTGTATTGACCATCCCCGTCAGCCGCCAGCATGTTGTCTGGCGTGTAAGAACGGGTCTCAGTCTCATCATCCGGGTAAACAATCTCCGTGATCCGCCGAAGCGCATCCACCGTGTAACGAGTCACGTTCCCCACCGCATCGGTAATGGTGGTGCTATCCGCCCCATAACCGAACCGGACCGTATCTCCCAGCGCATTCGCCTGCTCTGTCACGCGGCCCTGCGAATCGTAGGTGTTGGCGGCCGCCAGATTCCCATTCCCGTCCCACCATTTGATCAGCCGGTGGTTCGAGTCGTATTGGTACCGCACGTGCTTTCCGGCGGCGTCCGTGTACCCCACCAGGTCTCCGTGCTCGTCGTATTCGTAACCCAGTTCACCGCCGCCTGGCAGGCTGATCCGGATGATCCGTCCCAATGAATCCGCCTCCACCGAGTAGACCAGCCCAGTAGGTGATGTGATGCTCGCCAACCCCATATCCTGGTCATAATCCAAGGCGGTGACTAGACCGGTCGCTGTCTGGATAGAGGACAACAAACCCCAAGCGTTGAACTCTTTGAACGCCCCCGTCGGCTCAACGATCTGCCAGCGGTAGAACGTCTGGGTTCCCACCTGGTAGGCGATCTTCTTCAACTCCACGTGGTAGCCGGCCGGTGCTGTCCAACCGCTAGAACCATTCGGCGTAAACCGCAGCTTCTTGCCGTCGCCAACGAACTACATCACCGTGCCGTCCTCCAGCAGCGACAACGATTCGGCGTACCCGAACTCCCAGTTGCGGCCAAACATTGATTGGAAGCCGTCCCCTTTAGAGTTATAGGACCGGGTAACCGCGAAGTCGCCTTCAATCTCTGGGATGGTCACGTCCACCGCCTCCATCCAGAAGTTGCCGGTGTTGAAGTTCACTGGCTCATACCCGTACTCACAATGCAGCCCACGGCCCATTAGCGCCGAATCGATCTGCCGTTTCTGGTCCTCCGTCAACGGCGGCGGATTGTACGGCACGGCGGTCTTCGGATTGCGGATGAACAATGTGTTGTTGTCAACCACCAAGGTGTCCTGCACCCGGTTGTCACGCATAATAGTGTCCAACGGCACGCCATAATATTTGGCGATGTACGGATAAGTGTCGCGTTGTTTCACTTTATAGATCAAGAACTTGTCTGAACTCTTGACCGTGGAAGTCACCGATTCCTTCGTGGCGGTCGCTTCGACGTTGAAAATCTGGTCTTCAGCTAAACCTCCGAACAGCCCGGACTGCCAGTTGCCAAGCTTGTCGCGGTACCTGGTCGCTTCTGGAAGCGTCGATTCGAACGGTTCAGAATTCGGATACTTATAGAACTTGCTGGCCTCAACCGAGCCGTCCGCGCCCTCCGGTTTTAGCTGGTAGTCCACTTGAGACAAGGGCGTGGCCAGCCCAGCCGCGAACACCGCGTCAAAGATCTGCTTCCCGGCCAGCGACTGCTCCGTCATTGGGAACAGGTCCACGGTCAATGAATCGAGCGGCAAGTTCGGGTCCACCGGGTCCGGCACCTCCCAGTCGATCACCAGGGTTGGCGCCAACGAACCAGAGTTCTTGTTAGAAAAGACCTCCGCCTGCATGTTTCTTTCGTTGAGGGCCTTCACCACCAAGCCGCGGTTCACTCCAATTCCCTGCACCCAGTTGTTCACCAGTTCACGCACATCCCAACTCAACCAACCACCATTAGGTCTAGCCGCGGACGAAGCGATAAACGTATGGCTGGAGCTGAGTTGATTATTCCAGGTGATGGAATTGGGATTCCAAGCGGTGTTCACCTGGTACAGTCCAAAATTGGTCGCGCCGTTGGACCAATCGGTGTAGTGATGTAAGGAAAAGACAGCTGAGTTGATCTTCGCTTCTTCCATCAGCGAGGCAAAATTGTAGTTGATACCGACATAAGTGCGAGTCATGAGGTGCGCCGTATCATACAATTCGATATTCCGAGAAACAACCCCGTCGTCATAACCCGAATAGGGGAAACCGTTATCCCCCACCCGGACATCCGGGGACCCCTGCTCCACACCCACCAACGTGACAGCCGAGGGAACAAGATCAATGGTCGGGTCAATCCTGACAGGATAGGCACGCTCGGTGTCCTCCAACCAGTCCTGGGATGCCTGCACCGTAACCCGGGGCGAACCTGAGCCCTGTACGAGGTCAAGCGACACGGCATCGGACAACGCCCCAGCGGCGTCCATCATGACCGGCGCGGACACCGCGAAGACAACCTCTCCCTTCTCCACGCCACCGGCCGCTTTAGTGGCCCGAGCTTTCACAGCGCCGTCCTCCAGCGCTAGACGCAAACCAGAACCCGGCTTCAAATCGAAAGCGAACTCGTGGCGGTCCTGCGCTTGATTCAGGACAATATCTTCTTTGACAACCCCTCCCACCAGCGTGTACTGCACGTCAACGCCCTCAAAGACCGAGTTGTAAAGCACCGCGTTGTCTTGCGCCACCGGACGGGAATAATCGCCGTCAACCGGCAACAACTCCAAAGTGAATCCTTGCCTAGAGAACAACAAGCCGTGGTCTTTGCTGACCTCAGCCGGGATGACAGCATCGAACTCATTAGACGCATTAGTCAGATACGGTTCACCGCCCGCTGGCGTGACCGGCTGAAGCGTATTATCAACTAGCTGGATGTCGCCATCCTTATCGACATACGCAGACTTCACGCCACCCACCGCTGTGGTGAAAGTCTTCGCCGAAGTCTGATACGTAACAGAGCCATCATCCACCGCCACGACTTCGCCTTGAGGGGCCGGCGCGACTGGATAGTAAGGTTCGGGGTCTTTCAGCGGCGGATCGTCCGGTTCCGGCGGGTTGGCCAGTTTGGTGACCGCCTCCGGTAATGTGAAATCGATGTCCAACGCCTCCCGAGGACCAGCCAAGTTCGTCGCTGATCCAAACGTTCTAGCTGCGGCTGGATCCGGGCTCATTGTCGCCATCAAGGCTGCCGCCGCCACCCCGGCCACACCTGCCAACGCCCGCTTACGCACAACCTGACGCTTACCCTCCGGCCAGCTCGGCGCCTCTTGCGGCGGTAGGCGCCGCCAGCAAATCCGGAACAGCCCGATCAGGATTCCGGCACCAACCACCACCGCCGTCAAAGCCCTGACCGCTGCCGCCAACCAAGCCGGCCCAACATGCGCCGAAGCGGCCATCGCCAGGTATCCCGCACCGCACCCAGCCGCATACAACACCAGCAGCGACGGGTAGGCTCCCGGTAACCGACGTATAGCGCCCTTCAAGTCTTCCGCCGATGTCCGCCCGCCCGATGCCGCCGCCACGGCCGTCATAGCAACCAACGGGAAGACCCCTGCCGCACCAACCGACACCCCAGCCGCCAGCCAGGCACGCACCGTCGCGAAGCTGCCGCTTGCACCCCAGACGCCATCCGCGAGGACCGCTGCCGCCCCAGCCAACCCAGCCAGGATCAGCGCGCCAACCGAACACAACCCAGTCCAAACCGCTAAACGCCTGAATCGGTCACGCCCATGCGGCAAGGGCCCCGAGCCGCTGGTCTTCGGAATAAGCAGCGGCGTCAGCGCCGCCAAGGCCGCCGCCAAGAACCCTGGCAGCGCCAACAAGGCGAGGAAAGCCCAAGTGCCGGAGCGAGGTGCCGGTCCCGCCCCAGTCACCGCACCCAAAAGCACTGGTAATCCCCAATGGGCGGCCCCATAAACTACGGCTGCCACAGCGGCGGCACCAACCACACCAGCAGCGCCGGGCAATGCGACCGTCCGGCGCGGTGTTGAAACGGTAAGCGCGGAATCCCCGCCACGGGGATCCGGTGGCTGATCCACGGTGCTCGTCATTATTTCGCCTCTCCTGTGAATGAATCATCCATCCATGGCCCGGCCAGCCGGTAGCCGTTCGGATACGTGTAAACACCCTGGCCCTGGCGCTTCCCGCCCACAAAACTGCCGGTGTAGGTACCGTGCTGTTTGGTCTGCGGGTCCAGGTATGTCTGAGTTCCTTGCCCTTGCTTTTGGCCCGCTACCCAGTTGCCGCTGTACGTGGTGCCGTCCTTGTATTTCATGAGGCCATTGCCTTGGCGGGCGTCATCAACCCAGTTGCCGTCATAGGCGGAGCCGTCGGCGTAGGCCATGGAACCCGCCCCGTTGCGTAAGTCCGCCCGCCACCGGCCGTTGTATACGGAGCCGTCCTTGAACCAGGCCTGTCCACGGCCAGACTTCACATTCGCTTCCCATTGGCCCTCATAACGCGAGCCGTCGGTGCCTATCCATGCGCCCCACCCTTGGCGCTGACCAGCCTCCCAAACTCCCTCGTACGACCAGCCGGCCGCGTCCTTATATATGCCCTGACCGTGTTTCAGGTCCGCTGCCCACCCGCCTTCATACACCGAGCCATCAGCGAAAACCGCCTTACCTTGCCCGGAGCGAACATCCCGCACCCAGGCCCCTTCGTAGCTCGATCCGTCATCCTTCTGCTCCAGCACACCCGGGCCATCCCTGCGACCACCAACGAAAGAGCCCGTATAGATCCACCCCTCAGGTGATGTGTAGACGCCTTTGCCTTCAGGAACGCCATCCGCCCAACCACCCCGGTAGAACGCGCCAGTAGGCATTGTCACCACAGCCATGCCCTTTGCCACACCCCGCTCCCACAGCCCAGAAAACCGGGTCCCGTCCGCAGCGTTGTACATGCCCTCACCATCCGGCACGTCACCCAACCAGTGGCCGTCATAAGTAGCGCCATCCGCATAGGTGGCCTTGCCTTCACCAGCACGCTGCCCCTTGGCGAAAGCCCCATCAAAGGTGGAACCATCTGAATAGGCGATCCGGCCCCGTCCGTCTATCCGATCCCCAGACCATTCCCCCACATAAGTCCAGCCCTCAACCGATTCCAGCTTGCCTTGACCGTGACGCTCCCCCTTGACGAACCCACCCTTGTAAACCGACCCATCCGCATAAGTCAAGGTCCCTTCACCGTGATAGCGGCCCTCCACCAGCCCTCCTGTATAGGACTCTCCGGCCGGACCGCGCACCGATTCATGAAAACCGTTCAGATCCGGGCCCAGACCAACCGAACCAGACGCGGGCACCAAGGCCCCGCTGGCCGCCTGCACCGACAACACCGCCACACAGGCCAAACCGCCAGAAGCCAACAGGGCACCTCCCGCTGTCAGCCACCGCCGCACCGCGACAGAACCCGTCCCCCGCGCGCGCCAAACCAGCAGCGCTGATCCAATGACACAAATCGCCAAGACAATACTTACGAACACCAATGTCATTACTCGTCCCGCTGCTCCCATGGTCGCCGTCAAGAAGTCAGTACCCGGTCGGGAAAAGAATGGAACTCTAGGGCCAGCCCCTACCAGGACTAACCAATCAGGCTACTGGAAACGCGGCCAGGAACTCGGCAGCATTCGTGAGTTTCCACTGCCTTTTTCTTTGGGCTCACGGATCCAGGCCCGCGAGAAGAGAGTCGTGGACTCTACCAATGCGGGGAGGGTACCGGTGAGGACGGCATCGGACATAATGGCCGCTAGCGTGACGCGGACGGTTTGGACGTCCGGGTAGTCGAGTACCGGGTTGGCCCGTCGGGCGGCACGTAACGGCTGATCACCACCATCCCGGACCCACGTTCAGACTGGTTCGACCTGGCACCAGCGGCTCGCGGTCTTGGCCAGCGCGAGATCGGCAGTGACCAGCGGGACACCGAGGATCTGGGCAAGTGCCACGTAGGACGCGTCGTAGGCCGTGACCGATTCCCGCATAGCCCACACCCCGTCCGCGACGGCGTCCCAAGGCCACAGGTCTATGTTCAGGGCACGGAAACCTGCAAGCGCGAGCCGCCCTTGGCCTTCCGCCAACAGCCCGGCCAGGCAGCGACGACGCACCACGTTGGCGACCTCGAACGGCATCAGCGCCGGGGCCGCCAGGCGGCGACTCGCGATTCGGCGGGCCACCGCGTCCCCCCGACCGCCTGGGTCGAGGACCAGCCACACGGCGGCCGAAGCGTCAAACACGGTCAGCCCGGCCACGGTGGTCGCGGCGGTTGTTCGCGGCCCGGCCGGCCGCTCCGCCGACGTCACCGCCGATCAGCCGCGAGATCGGCGCCGACGGAGCCCTCTTCCAGCGGCGGCATGGTCCGCGCCCGCGCCCGCAGTTCCGCCAGGACCTCCGCCTGCGGCGGGCGGGAAGCCTCGCTCACCAGCAACCCCAACACGTACTCTTGCATGGACCGGCCGCTCCGCGCCGCCCGTGCGGCCAACTCGTCTCGCGCGCCGGCGGGGATGTTCCGTATCGTCATCGTGACCATGCCTGCATTATGCTGCCAGCCGCTGCGATACGCAAGCACAGACTGCTGCGGGCGACAAGACGCGGCCCCCCTTTCGGCGACCGTCAGAGGCAATACCGTGAAACTTGAGCGCCATGTCAGGCCAGAGATTCAGGGGCTCTACCAATGCGGGGGCTTGGCTTCGATGAACTCGGAATCGGATACCTGGCCAGCATCTCTCCAGGCTTGCGGGCTGTCGGATTCGCCGGTGGCCGGCAGCGGCGCTGGCAACGCCCCGGCGGCGCTCAGCGTGGCCGCGCCGCTGATGCCCGCCCTGCCCCGCCCATCTCGAGCGCCCGCCCCGGACAGCGCGTCAGGTGAGGCGGGGAGCGTACCGGTGAGGACGGCATCGGACATAATGGCCGCCGGCGGCGACTGAGCCCGGCGGCGCGGCCTACGAGTAACCACCGCCTAAGTCTACGGCTGCCACGGGACTATGAGACCGGCAGCGCGACTAGGTTGCTGCGGTGGGCCGCTATCTGCGCGCCCCTGGTGCTGGTGGCCGGGATGGGCCTGATGTTTCGGGCTTCCCAACTCCGCGAGCCGACCAATCCGGCAAAGGCAATACCTCCGGGCCCTACTACGGACCCGGTATGACCATGGTCGGTCGGCTGGTAGGATCGCGGTATGACACAAAAGATCGCTGTGAGCTTGCCGGACGAACAGGTCGCCTCGATTCGCCGGGCGGTGGAGGCAGGCAGAGCCGCGTCCGTGTCGGGTTTCATTAGCACCGCCGTTGCGCGCGCCGAACGGGAAGACAGCCTGCTGCGGCTCCTCGATGACTTGGACCGGGAACTGGGGCCGGTCAGTGGCGACGACTTGACCTGGGCAGACAAGGCCTTGGGCCTGGAATGAGCATCAACGGCGCGCCCAAGGGGTTGACTCTAGACACAGGAGCGCTGCTCGCCCTTGAACGCGGCGACCCCAGGGTACGCGCACTGTTGCGACGGGCCGTCGAGAAAGGGATTAGCATCGCCGTGCCGGCTGGGGTGGTGGCGCAGTCATGGCGCGGAGGGCCGAGGCAAGCCAGGGTAGCTCGATTGCTGGGCGACCCAGCGGTGTACGTGTCGCCGCTAGACGAAATCACGGCGCGGGCCGTCGGCCTGCTCTGTGGTCGGAGCAGGCATCCGGACATTGTTGACGTGCATGTGGCTCTGCATGCCCGGCAAGGGGACCAAGCAGTCGTCACTTCTGACCCCGACGACCTCCGGGCCGTCGATCCGGGGCTTCGGTTGATCGTCGTGTGAGTGCCGGTCCCGCGAGGACGCCGAAGGACAGCCAGATTCTGTCCTAACGACCAACGGCCCAGGCCCACTTTTGTGGAGACCATACAAGAATTGGCTCGGGCCGCCCCGGCGAGAGCGGTAGTTTCCGTCGCAAGACTTAGGCTCGAAGCACCAAGACCTGACCGCAACAAGAGCCCCAGACCAAACCGAGGTACTAGTTTGATCGCCACCGCCACTCCCCAAGTCAAAGCCGCCGGCCGCACGGGAACGCAACTGCGCGAACATGGCCAGCGGATGGACGCAGCGGTCGCCCAACCCGAGGCGCAAGCCCAGGTGAAACAGCACGCCCGGGGACGTCTGACGGCCCGGGAACGGATTGCCTATCTGCTTGACGAGGGCTCGTTCATTGAGCTTGACGCACTTGTCGAGCATCAATCGCAGGCCTTTGGAATGGGTGTCAAGAAGGTCCCGGGTGATGGCGTTGTGACCGGCTACGGCACCGTAGACGGGCGCCAAGTGTGTGTCTTCTCGCAGGACTTTACGGTCTTTGGCGGCTCCCTCGGTGAAGCCCACGGCGCCAAGATCACCAAAGTGCAGGACATGGCGTTGCGCTTGGGCCTACCAATAGTCGGCATTTCCGACGGCGGCGGAGCCCGCATCCAGGAAGGCGTGGCCGGGCTGACCCAGTTCGCGGAGATGTTCCGGCGGAACGTGGCCGCCTCCGGGGTGATCCCGCAGATCTCGCTGATCCTTGGTCCGTCCGCTGGCGGCGCGGTTTACAGCCCGGCATTGACAGACTTCATAATCATGGCCAGGCAAACCAGCCACATGTTCATCACCGGTCCGGACGTGATCAAGACAGTTCTGGGCGAGGACGTGACGTTTGAGGAATTAGGCGGCGCTGACACCCACACCACCCGGTCAGGGGTGGCGCATTACGCTGGCGATGACGAACACGACGCGATCGACTTCGTGAAGAGTCTGCTGGGCTATCTGCCACCCAACAGCCTGACCGACCCTCCCGTCTACGGGCCGTCCGGGCGCCCAGCACCACCTGACCCGACCCCAACCGGTAGTGATCTGGCCTTGGATCAATTGATCCCGGATCAGGATAATCGCCCTTACGACATGCATGCGGTATTAGATGCCGTCCTTGACGAATTCGACTACCTGGAACTTCAGGCCGCTTACGCACCCAACGTGATCACGGCCTTTGGCCGGGTCGAGGGCCGGTCGGTTGGCGTGGTAGCCAACCAACCCTTGGCCATGGCCGGGACACTGGACATTGCCGCTTCGGAGAAAGCGGCGCGGTTTGTCCGCACCTGTGACGCCTTTGGCATACCAGTGCTGACCTTCGTTGACGTGCCCGGTTTCCTGCCCGGCACCGACCAGGAATGGGACGGGATCATCCGGCGCGGCGCGAAGCTCATCTACGCCTATGCCGAAGCGACAGTCCCACTGGTGACAGTCATCACCCGGAAGGCTTACGGCGGGGCGTACATCGTGATGGGCTCCAAGAAACTCGGAGCCGACACAAACCTGGCCTGGCCCTCAGCTCAGATCGCCGTCATGGGCGCCGAAGGCGCCGTCAACATTCTCCACCGCCGGGATTTGGCCCAGGCCGGTCCTGACGCCGCGGACCAGGAACGCGCTCGGCTGGTCGCGGAATACGAGGATGCCCTGGTCAACCCCTATGAGGCGGCCAAGCGGGGCTACTTGGACGCGGTCATTCAGCCGCACCAAACACGATTCCAAATCACCGCTGCGCTGCGCGCCCTACGCACCAAACGAGCCACCACCGTTGGCCCAAGAAAACACGGAAATGAGCCACTATGACACTGGGATTGAGCATTGTTCGAGGCGCCGCCACGCCTGAGGAATTAGCCGCCTTGGCAGCCTCGATCGCGGCGTTGTCCGGGTCTGCCGACTCCGACCCTTGGGAACCCCGAGCCGTTCTTTCTTCGGCCGCGGCCGGCCCCGGCCTGGCGGATAGATCCTCCTGGAACCGGCCCCCCACCGGATGGCACGGCGCCAACGAGCTAGCCGCTTGGTGAAATCGAGTGCAAGCCACGTCAACCACTTAGGTGACAGGTACCGGTGTGGCGGACCAGGCCGGGCGGGAACGGCCAACCGGGTGACCTCCTGGCACCAAGCCGGGTTGGACACGTAGCACTTTTTCGGCGGGACTGTCAAACGAAGGGGTCGCGGTCTAGGGCATAGCCCGAAGGCCGTTCCGGGGCCCACGACAGCCGGACGAAGCGCTACCCGGGACCAAAGGCGGAATAGACTGCACCACAGGGGCCTATTGACCTATGCCGCGATGGTGTTAGGCTTTCTTTAGAAAGTGTGCCCCAGGCTTCACTGCCCGCCCCAAGCCCCCAGGGCACGGCCCTTGTTGTACCCCATTTTAGACATTGAGGTCATGATTATGACTGTTGGTACCCCCAAGAGCTTGTGGAAGCTGACTGGACGGCCAGGCCACGCGGCGGCTCAAGACTCGTCGCCCCAGGCGACCCGGGCGCGCCGGTGGCTGATGCGCGGCACCGCAGTCGGCGCGGCCGCCGCCCTAGCAGCGGCGGGATTCATCACCTCCGCGCTAGTCAGCTCAGCCGACGAACCGCCCGGCAGCCCCACCGAACTGACCGCGGCGTTCTGGTCCGAGCCCTCCGGCGGCTTAGTCGATGCGGCCTGGGACCAGTTGGGCGGAAAGGTCCACTCAGTGTCTTCCGTTGGCGGGACCGGATCCATCTCCGCGGCCAACCTTGTCGCCGCCCAGTCCCAGTCCGGGAACGACTACCACTGGGCCAGCTCTTCCAGAGACGAGACGCCGTGGGCGATCCTCGACTTGGGCACTAGCCGAAACGTGGCTGAGGTCCGCATAACTCCATGGGTCCGTTACACCAATGACCATCTCTACTCCCCCGGCAGCGTCGCCCTGTCTATCAGCGACAACCCCGACGGACCATTCGCCGAGTTCGCGGCGGCGGATAGCTTTGGCACAGGCCTAGAACCGCGGGTCTATGCCGCCCCGCCGGCCACCAACGGCCGGTACGTTAAAGCGGCCTTCACTAACCCGACCATCGGTGCCATCAACCCCCATTCCGTGGATCTGTCCCGGATTGAGGTCATGACCGGCGAATTGGGCGCCGGGCAGGTGGCCTTCACCGACGCCTCGACTGGGCCGGCGGCGATTACCTCATGGGAGTGGACCTTGGGCGACGGCACCACTTCAAGCGTTCAGAACCCGGACCACGCCTATCAGACGCCAGGAACCTATAACGTCACGTTGACCGCGACCGATTCCCGGGGCGCTAAGGCTACTTACACCCGGCCGCAAGTGGTCAAGGCGCCCATGACCTTGAACGTTACATTCCCCAACGTCACCCCCAGAGAAGGGGGGACGAGCCTGGGCTACGTGCAGCTTGGCACCAATCCAGGGCTAGGCTCCGCTTTGATCGACTGGGGAGACGGCTCCACCAACAGCTCAGTCGCGGCGAGCGCGATCCCCACTACTGGGACGGCCACTCGCTACCACGTCTATGCGAAAAGCGGCACCTACACAATAACGGTGACCGGAACCGACGCGTACGGACAAGCTACCAATGTGCTCACGAAGAACGTCATAGTTCCCAACGCACTTCCCACAATCACTGGTTTGCAAACCTCCTATGCCTCCGCCGTTGGCCGGATCTGGAACCCACCCGTAGGCATTGCTGACGCCTCTCCGAATACCGTCCCGTTGGCGTGCGATTGGGATTACGGTGACGGCACACAGGCATCGGGTACCTGCGACACTATGTCCGCTGGCCAGACTTGGGGCAATCACGTTTACACCGCGGAGGGCGTTTACACGGCCAAATTGACCGTCACTGACGAGGACGGCGGCAAGGCTGAGCGTTCCACCAAGGTCAACGTTGGCCCAGCCGACACCGACCCACCGGATTTGGTTGTCACCGTATATGACAACCTGGACCAGGTCACCGCCGGAAGCGGTAGCACCACGCACTATGTCGAGATCTCTAACCAGGGCGGCGCCATTGCCCTGAATCTCACCGTTACGCTTGAGGTTACTGGGCCGGTGGAGGCCGGCCGATCCGACAGCGGCAGCGGTAAGGTCACCACGACGGCCGATGGCTTTATTGTCACTTGGACAATTGGGGTTGAAAAGGGAACCACCGTCCGCCTGTACCACGATTGGTACCCGTTGGTGACGGCCCCGGCAGGCGCCGTCATCACCGCGACAGCCCGGGTCGAATACGACGGCAGCAACGGCGCCGATCCGACTCCAGAAAACAACTGGGACACCGACACGACCGTAGTGGTCGCCCCTACCCAGCAGACGGCGCTGATCAACTATGTAGACAACGACGAGGCCGGCAAGGAAATCCAGCCGGTGGAAGGCACCCAGACCATCTATACCGGTCCGGAGGGTACAGCGATCGGCTTCACCGAAGCGAAAGCCAGAGAAGGTGTACCCGCAGGCTATGACTACGTCAACATCACGGGCTACACGACCACTTACGACCGAGACAGCACCAAAGATCAGGCCATGACCGTCCACGTCAAGCACCACCACACGGCCGGCACCCTCACCACCCAGCGAATTGTCACCTATTTCGGCGCTGGCGCAGAAACCCCCAGCCCGGTCACGCAGACAATGACCTGGCAAACAGACACTGACGAGGCCACCGGCACGACCAAGTATTCAAGCGACGAGTTCTACCCTGAGGTCACATCACCGGTCATCACCGGCTACGTCCTTAAACACTCAGAACTCGCAGTTGTGCAGAAAGACGGCCCGTTTGCGTCCACCACCACCCGTCCATATGAGACCTGGGAGGTCTTGGTTGAATATATGAACCTGACGCATCAGCAGGTGACGGTAGTCTACGTGGACGATGACGCCGCGGGCCAAGTAGTCCCCGCGAAGGACGGCGCCAAGACGGTTCTGGAGGGCCTGCCGGGAGCGTATGTCGGGTTCACCAAGGAAACGGCCGAAGCTGACGCTCCAGCGGGATACTTGGTTGACACGCTGGACAACGTCACAATCTTCGACAATGACAACGACGCCACCCAGACCATCACCGTTCACCTCAAACACAAACACGAGGTCTCCTCGCTCATCATCAAGCGAACCATCACCTACAGTGGGCTGGGCAGCGCCAAGCCCAGCGGTGATGTGGTCCACCAAGTGGTCTGGACTGTCGATCATGATCAAGTGACCGGTGTGACAACCTATTCGACTGACCAGACATACCCAGAGGTCGTCTCGCCAGTGGTTGCGGGATACAGCGTCTCGCCGGAGGTAGTGCCAGCGAGCAGCCCGGTTGACCACACGACCCAGGCGCCCGTCGATTCATCGATTCAAGTCATTTACACCTCACTGACCAGCCCCACCCAAACCGTCGCGATAGTTTATGCGGACGATGACGCCGACGGTACGCCCACCGAACCGGCCGAAGGCGCCAAGACTAGGTTGACCGGGACTGCGGGAGAGAAGGTCGGGTTTACCGAAGAGGACGCTAAAGACGGGGTTCCGGCCAACTACTTGTTCGCTGGTCTGGATAACGTCGAGTTCTATGACACCGACAGCGACTTCCTGCAAACCATTACTGTGCATCTCCAGCACAAGCACAGCACTTCGAACTTCACCACAACCAGAACCATCACGTATCAAGGCACGAAGTCCTCGCCCAACGACGAGCGCCAAGAAATCACCTGGGTAGCGGACACTGACGCCGTCACCGGCGTCACAACCTATTCCACGACCGAAGGCTATGAGGCGTTCACTCCCCCAGGAATCCCTGGCTATACGGCGAGCCCCGCAGCAGTGCCCGCTACCGATCCAATCGAATCCATTTCGACTAAACCAACGGATTCCAAGGTCGTGATTGAATACTCGGCACTGCCGCACCAGTATGTGACGGTGGTTTATGTGGACGATGACGCCGGCCAAGTCGTCCCCGCGAAGGCAGGCGCCAAGACGGTTCTGGAGGGCCTGCCCGGAGCGGATGTCGGATTCACCAAGGAAGCGGCCGAAGCTGATGCTCCAGCGGGATACTTGGTTGCCACGCTGGACAACGTCGCGACTTTCGACGACGACAGCGAGGCCACCCAGACGATTACCGTTCACCTCAGGCACCAGCACGAGTTCTCCTCAATCATCATCACGCGGACCATCACCTACGATGGCGCCGGCGACGCGACACCGGAGGCGTTGGTCCAGGAGGCTATCTGGCAGTCCGATCACGATGCCGCGACCGGCCAGACCGTCTATTCGTCCGCTGCAGGATACGCAGCGGTCACCCCGGTCGCGATACCTGGCTACTCTGTCAGCCCGGAACGAATCGACGCGACGGACCCGGCCGGTCCCACAGCGACAAAGCCGAGCGATTCATCCGTTGCCGTTATCTACACCAAGCTGGCTGACCAAGTTGTGCGAGTGGTCTACACGGATGACGACAACGGGGGCAAAGAGATCGAGCCCCAGCCCGGCACGCAGACCGTCCTGACTGGTCCCGCCGGGTCTCCAACAGGGTTCACTGAAGAAGCGGCTAAGGCGGGCGTACCGGAGGGCTACGATTACGCCGGCGTTGACGACCTCGCCACCGCCTTTGACGATGATCCAACCGTCGACCAAACCATCACCGTCCACGTGACGCATCGCCACCAGCTCTCAACAATCACCGCCACGCGCACCATCAGGTTGGCTGGCGCCGCCGCGGCGTCCTTGGCACCGATAGTGCAGGAGCTCGTGTGGCAGGCCGATCTGGACCTAGCGGACCGCACCACGACGTATTCGGCGGCGCAAGGCTATCCGGAGGTCATTCCGCCAGAGATCGCCGGCCACTATGCCGTGCCAGCGGTCGTGGAAGGAACCGGACCGATCAACGCCACTGACGAGTTCCCGCCGGACCCGGAGGTCACGGTCACCTACTTCGAGTCGGAACTAGCGGAGCAAGTGGTTTCAATCGTCTACTTGGATGATGAGGCCGGCGGGGTCCCCGTCGCCGCGGCGGACGGGACGCCGAACACACTGACAGGCGCCGCACTTGGGCAAGTTGGATTCACCATGGAGCAGGCCCTGGCGGGCGTCCCGGCGAACTACGTGCTCACCGCTCTGGAGAATGTCGAATCCTTCGATGATGACCCCGAGGCCGCCCAAACCATCACGGTGCGGCTAGCTCACCTTCATACACTGTCCACTCTGATAACCACCCGGACAATCGCCTACACGGGAGCTGATGACGCCACGCCCGAACAGGTGGTCCAGGACATGGTCTGGCAGGTTGACCTTGACCACGTGACTGGCGTAACTACCTACTCGGTGCTGCGAGGCTATCCGCCAGCCGACTCCCCGGCTGTCAGTGGTTACACGCCATCGACTCCCGTAGTGCCAGGCACCACGTTGACTGGTCCCATCACGGTCCCGCCCACCGACTCTGTTGTAACAGTGACCTATATGACGATCGTCAATGGCCCACCCATCCCGGACCCCGGTACCGGCACAGGCCCGGGAGTCGGCACCGCCCCTGCGACTGGCACCGGCGGGAGTACCAGCTCCACGGCCCAGCTACCTCTGACCGGCTCGCAGGGAGCCTGGTTCGTTGCCCTGGCCGCGTTGTTGGGCCTGGCGGGCGGATCGGCAATGGTCTGGTTGGGTCGCAGGCAGCGCCGTTAGTGTCCCGAGTCAAGAACTCGGGGCATGCCAGGTCTCTAGAGGATCTCCGCGAACGCGTCCACGATTGACCGGGCGCGCTCAAAGTTGGCCATAGACAGGTCCACCTCCACGAGGACACTGGGCAGTCCGGCCTCATCAAGGGCCTTCACCAGCAGCGGCCGGTCGAATTCGTCCGGCTCCCAGAACTGGGTCTGGACAAAGATCACGCCCTTGGCTTGGCCGCGCTCCGCTACGTCGAGCAAATTGTCAATCCGGTGCTTGGACGGATCATGAAGGGCCGGCACTCCATCCAGCGCCAGAAAACCATCAACCAAGGCGCCCAGCGGATCGCCAGAACCAGTAGCTACGTCCAGCCGCAGACTGACAGATTCTTGGGCCAATTCATCTCCGGCCACTGCCATCCCGGCGGCCTCAAGGATCGCCGACAATTCCGGGTAGGGCGCCATCAGCCCGCTGAGAACTACCCCAGGCCGGCGGGATACGTCTTTTGGCGCCGCTCCCAGTGTGTCCAGGATCTGACGGAGCATCGTGATGTGTTCCCCGGCCGGCATGTACAGCCGGCTGGTCATCACCGCGCTCCGCTCGAGAGGCGTGATCAACTCCGCCTGTCGCCCGGCCGCGGCAGCGAATTGCCGCAGCAGGACTCGCTGCTCTTGACGGTCCCAGATCGCCTGCTCCAAGGCGCCAGGTGGTACCGGCCCGTTACCCAGTCCCTCCAGACGCTCCAGCACTGACCCGTACACGGACCTCAAGTACGGCGCTGCACCGGCGCTTTGGCGGTTGTGCGGCGGCACCAGAGGGATCATTGGCACCGCGGGCACCCCGGCCTGCCAGTTCTGGCCCAGGCACTTCAACGAGTCAGTAACGTGTGGCACTATCAACGCCTCCAAGGCGTCAAGCTCGCCCCGCAGCCCCAGTTCCAGCGTGGTCTGGACTACCGAGTCCAGGAACGCCGGGAAATAGGCCTTCGCGCGGGACAACTCCGTACGGAAGCCCCAAATCCCGAACGGGGTCAGCCCGGCGGCATCGGCCAACTCTACGGGTGCCAACATGGGCGCGCAGCCCACCAAACGATGGCCGGCATCCGCCAGCCGGCCGAGCTGCGCCAACGGGTCGCGGACCACGGCCACGGCGCGGCCAACTGACTCAGCTAATCTTCCGGTGGTGGTCATGATGCCTCCTTCCCGTCCGGCGTGGGTTGGTCCATGATCTCCGCCAGCCCCTGCACCCGCGTCAGATACTGGGCCTCGGAGAAAACGCGCGGGTCGGCCTGGTCGCCGTCGAACGTGACGGTGGGCACTTCCAAGGCGGCGCGCAAACGCCGCTCGATTTCTGGCATCATGCCGCTCCACAGCTTGCAACTGCGGTTGGTGTGGATCACCGCACCGTCAATCCCGGCCTGCCGTCCCGAATCGATCCGCAGGTTGGCGGCCCGGTCCAGGGAAATGCTGTTCGGCACGTGAGCGTAGGCCTCCATCATCTGGTCCAGTGAGTCGTAGGTGATGCCAAAAGCGGCCGCGTAGACGGTCGACACGACGTTGATTCCAAGGTCCTTCAGCGCCGAATAGGTGGCGCGCAGGTGAGGCCAACAAGCGATTCCCTCGAACAGAATTCGATGGCGTTCCTCTCCCCGGAAGCCGGAAGCGCCCTGGGCGGCCAGCTCTTCGAATTCGGCGCAAAGTGCCTCGAAGGCCTCCGCTGCTTCGATCTTGCCTCGGGCGCAGACCGCCACGGCCATGTGGTTGAACAGATCGAATCCTGAGAATGGCGACGGCCGGTAGCGCGAGTAGCCGGCGGCCTTCAGCCAGGCTTTGGCGGTGCGCTGCGAGATCGCCATGACTTCGCGGAAGCGCTCCGGGTCGAAGGCTTTGCCGGTGATGGCGCTCAGCTGAGTGAAGGCCTCATCGAACTGGGTCCGCATATAGGTGATGGTCTCCGGGCCGGCCTTGTCCCCGGTGGTGAACGGCACGTCGATCAAGATCATGGGGATGTCCAGCTCATGGGCCAGGTTTTCGTACCAGCTAATCATGGTGTTACAGATGTTGTTGCAGCAGAGCACGAAGTCTGGTTGCGGCATGTCCTGGAAAGGCGAGGATTTGAGGTCCGCGAAAGCGAAGTTGATTCGTGCGTAGGCGCACAGGTCAGCGCAATAGCCCATGCCTTCGGCGTGTTCGCACGCTTCGAGCCCACCGCCTTTGGCGGCGATCGCGGCCGCCTGGTTCTCTGGGTAGACCACCGCTACGCCCAAGGTTTCCGGGATTTCTTGGGGGAAGTTTGAGGCGCACCAGCCGATCTTTTCGCCTCTGGCTTTGGCGTCCCAGGCCGCCTGGTAGGCACCGGCAGCGATCTCCCGGAGCCGGATCTTGGCTGGTACTTCAGTGGGTTCTTCGGAGGTTGTCATGTGACGCATCCTTTCCTGGCCGGGCCGCCGGCCGTACACGGGCCAAGTTGGCCTGTCAGATAGTTGGTTTGGGGGGCCGGTTTGGCCACCGGTTCATGCCCGATGCCGCCCGGCTGAGTGGCGTCTTCTTGCGCGTAGAGCGCCGCGCCCAGGGCGCCAGCCAGTTGCGACCGAGGGCTGATAGCGATTTCTAGACCTAGGCGTTCCGACAGCCGGGCCACTACTTCGACGTTATTGGCCACGCCACCGGTCATGACCAGCGGCGGCTGAGGAGCGACTCTGCGTGCCAGCCCGGCGAACCGACTGGCTACGGAAGCGTGGATGCCGGCCACGATGTCTGCAATGGGACTGCCGGCGGCGAGGTGGGAGATGACCTCAGATTCAGCGAAGACGGTGCAGGTCGAGGAGATCTCCACCGGAGCCGCGGCGCTGGCGCCAGCCTGGGCCAGCTCAGTGACATCGAGTTCCAGCGCCCGGGCGATTACTTCCAGGAAGCGCCCGGTGCCGGCGGCGCATTTGTCGTTCATGACGAAGCTGGTCAGGCGCCCGGATGCGTCAATCGACAGCACTTTGGCGTCTTGGCCGCCCACGTCGATCACCGTCCGGACCCCTGGCCACAGCGCCGTGGCACCACGGGCATGGCAACTCAGTTCTGAAACCTGGCGGTCCGCCTGGGCCAGAGTGTTGCGCCCGTAGCCAGTCGCTACAGTCCGGCTGATAGCCGCTCGCTCCAAGCCGGCTTCCGCCAGCACGGCCCGGATGGCGCGGCCGGGGCCCGTGGTGCCGGCTCCCACCGGCACCACGGTCGCAGCCAACACTCGACCATCGCCAAGAACCACAGCCTTAGAGGCCGTGGAGCCTATGTCGACTCCAAGGACCGCCGGGGTCATGGGACTCATTTCTCCCATTGATCGCGGACGTCGTCCCACGTGACGTAGGCACCGTCCGCATGCATGGCTTCCCGCTCGGATTCGGAGTAGCCCAATTCCGCCAGGATGGCGTCACTGTGTTCTCCCAGATACGGACCGTGGCGGTATTCCGGCAGACCGGCTTCCGCCAGCTGGAACGGTATCCGCACCAGGGTGCGGGTAGCACCAGTCGGGTAGTCCATAGCGTGGAAGTAATCGTTGGCCCAAAGCTGCTCATCTTCCAGCACCTCATTCCAGAGCTGAGCGGGCGCGAAGGGCACGTCCGCCGCCGTGAAGATGGCGGTCCATTCAGCCAAGTTCTTGGTCTTGAGGCTGTCCCAGATCATGTCGTAGACCACCTGTGGGGCCAGCTTGACCTGGTGGATGTTGGTGTAGGCGGGATCTTCGGAGAGGTCCGCCCGGCCCAGGCAGCCCAGCACCTTGCCAATCGCCGAGTTGTAATCCGGGGCGCAGAACTGGATGTAGCGTTCGTCGCTGGTCCGGTAGGACTGCAATAGCGGGTTAGCGGTGTCCCGCCGGTGGACTGGATAGCTCAGGACGCCGTACTGGCTGGACACCAGCAAGGTTTGCTGAGCCCAGATGGACGCCGCGATCAATGACGTGGTCACGTGGTCGCCCAGACCAGTACGGGCAGCCTGATAGAGGGCCGCCAGGATTCCCGCCGCCAAGTAGCCGCCGGCCTGGTGGTCGCCGAAGCCGGGGACGGAGTTGATGGGCGGCTGACCCTTCTCCGCTAAGGCCTGGGCCACGCCACCCCGGGCCAGGTAGGCCGTGAAGTCAAATCCGGGCAGGTCTTTGTCCGGTCCCTTCAGCCCGTATCCGGAAGCCTGGGCGTAGACCAGTTTGGGATGGTCCGTCTTCAGTGTGTCGTAGTCCAAACCGGCCCTGGCCAGCGCGTCTTGACGCCAGTTGGTGATGAACACGTCCGCTGAATCGATCAAGCGCATGAGGACTTCTTTGCCCGCCGGGGTCTTCAGGTTCAGTGCCAGGCCACGCTTACCGGCGTTGTCCATGTCCCAGGTGGTGTCCTCATGCGGATCTGAGGGGCGGCCCTCGTTGCCGGGCGTGAAGCGCAACATGTCACCACGCGGCGATTCGATCTTGATGACGTCCGCTCCCAGATCCGCCAGGATCCGAGCGGCGATGGGTGTCATCATCACGGTGCCCAGGTCGATCACCTTGATTCCGTCGAGTGGTTGAGGGGTGCGGGTCATTTGACTGCTCCTTGATTCTTAGTTTCGGATGCCAGACGCTCTGCGTCCCGCTGGATGGGAGGAGTGGATTTCACCAGCGTGGTGGCTAGGAAGATACCCACGATGGCGGCGCCAATGGCGACCAGGAAGGCGATTGAATAGTCGCCGTCATGCGAACCGCCAATTGAGGCGGCGATCCGCGGCGAGATGATGGCTGAGGTCGAGTAGGCGGCGAAGGTGATCCCGTAGTTGACGCCTTGGTGCTTGGCGCCAAAGTTGGACATCACCAGCGGCGGGAAGACGGCCATGACCCCGCCGAAGCACAGGCCCAAACCGGCAATCCCGATGGCGAACCCAACCACCTGTCCCTTGAGCAAGATCAGCTCGGTGAGGGACAACGCCACGAAGACGAAGATCACAATGGTGGATTTGGCGTAGCCGAGTCGATCAGATACGAGACCCAGGATGAGCCGTCCCGTCGCGTTCGAAGCGGAATACAGGCTGACGAACAGCGCGGCAGTGGCCGCGTTCAGCGCGAACATCCCTTGACCGATTTGGGAGGCGTTCCCAGCGATCATTAGCCCCGAGAAGGCACCGCAGACGAACATGAAGAAGATGGTCCAGAACGCCCGAGTAGAAATCATGCGACGCCAGTTGAGACCGTCGGCCGGGGATCCGGCCCGCTGGGGCGGCGTCCATCCCGGCGGGGTGTAGCCAACGGGCGCTGGCTGTGCGAATACGAACGCACCTAGGCCGATCACCGCGAAGCAGCTACCCAGGACCACCATGGCTGTTCCGGGCCCATGCGAGGACACCAACGCCGCCGCGATTGGGGCGGAAATTACGGTGGCGGCGCCATTGGCGCAGGTCACAAGGCCGGAGGCCAGGCCGCTGCGGTCCGGGAACAACCGGATCGTGTTCTGCAAGCAGCCGGCGTAGGCGAATCCTTGGGCCAGGCCGGTGATGACACCGTAACTGATGAAGAACATGACGAGGGAGTTGGACATTCCGGACAGGATCCAGCCGATCCCATACCCCGCGCCGCCAATCAGCACCAGCCATTTGGCGCCGCCCCTGTCTACCCACATACCACCTAGGATCTGCGGGATTGGGGCGATGGCCGAGTTGACCGAATAGGCCAGGACCAGGGTGGGAAGGTTCCAGTGGTGGACTTCGCTGAGCGGCCCCGACAGGACCGAGAACGTGTAAATGGTGCCCGTGCACAGCATGACCGCCATCGCGGCGATCAGCACTGCCCACCGATGGACAGGCTGTTTGGACATATTTGCCTCCTACAAGAGTTGTGGTGAGCCTCTTCTTGGGCCGGGCGGCCCAAGAAGAGGCTCAGGTTGCTGTGTGATAGCCCGGGCGGTAGACGCCGGGACAACGGAAGCCCCGGTGCGACCACGACCATTGTTTACGGACGTTTCGCGTCGGGTATGGGACCTTCGTCACTCGCCCAGGACGACTAATCCAACGTCTAAGTCGAGAGCCCCTCTAGACTGGTCCCCGGCCCCGGAACATTCATCAAACCAAGAAGGGTGTCAAGGTGACTGAATCGCCCCATCGGCCGCGCGGCCGGCCCCGTGATCCCCACGTCGAGGACCGGGCAATGTGCGCGGCGCTGAAGATCTTTGGCGCCAAGGGCTGGTTTGGCCTGTCCCTAGACGAGGTAGCCTCACTCGCCCGGGTTGGCAAGTCCTCGCTTTATCTGCGCTGGCCAGACGCCGCGACGCTCCTGGCCAGCTCCCTGCGCCGGGTGCATGAGGACCCCTGCTGGGCGGCGGTAGATTGGCTGGCGCCGGGCGCCACTGACACGCCCAGCACGCCCGACCAGCCCAGCACGTCCAGCGCGGCCGGCCCCTTGGCCCCGGGGCCAAGGCCTGCCCAAGCCCAAGCCCAAGCCCAAGCCCAAGCCCAAGACGAAAACCAAGACCTACCGGACGCCGGACCGGAGACACTCCGCGATTACCTGGTCCGCCTGGCCGGTGACCGTGCTAACTCGCTGCTTGGCCCATACGGCCCGGCATTGCTCAGGATGCACTTCGAGGGCCGCCTGGCGGGACCGGAACTGTCTCAGCTCGCCAGCGAAACGCTTACCCCAATCGTGATAGCGGAACGTAACCGGATTGACCAGGCCGTCGCTGACGGCGAACTGCCAGCGACCGCCTCCTCCACCATCATCTTGGACGCGATAGAAGGCGCCGTGCTGATGCACATCCTGGTCACGCCGCCCGAACTGCTGGACAGGGTCCGTTCCGGACTGGCCGCCTACATCCAGCGTCTGGTCGACTACCAGTTACTTGCCGCCAGACTCGGACACCCCTGAAGCGCCACCCAAAGCGGCAGTCAGGGCCGGTACGGCCTGGTAAAGATCCGCCACCATGGCCAAGTCGCAATTGGTCATCACGGGTGCGTCCGGATCGTTATTGATCGCGATTATCAACTTGGCACCATGTGCGCCAGACAGGTGCTGGACCTGGCCAGACAAGCCAACCGCGAGGTAGAGGTCCGGTGCGATAGTTTGCCCCGACACGCCGATGTAACGGTCGTGGCCGAACCATTCCGCCCCCTCCGCCAACGGCCTGGAACAGGCCAGCTCCGCTCCCAGCCGTTCGGCCAGATCACGAACCATGGCGACGTCCGCCTGAGCTTTCATGCCCCGTCCCACGCCCACAACCACTTTGGCGGAGCCCAGCTCAACTGCCTGGTGGTTGATCGATTGAGCGCTGGTCAGACGGACGGCGCTGGAAGAGGTGACGGCCAATTCGGCGACCGGTGCGGTCGCTCCTGCTTCTCCCAGATCAGATCCGCCCCGGACGGCCAGGACAGCCTGGCCCACATCTACGGCCTCGGCGACCTCCGCCAGCCCACCGCCAACAGTTCGGACCAAGCTAATCTGGCCGTCCTTCAGGGCGGCGCTGGTGACATGGTGCAGAACCGGCCCGCCCAGCCGTGCGGCCACCGCACCCAGCAGAGCGCGGGACGTGGCGCCGGCGTTCCCCACAACAGCAGCGGGCGCCTCAGCGGCGGCCAGGTCCGCCAGGCCGGCGGCACAACTCTCAGCCGGCGTGTCTTGATCAATGGCCAGGTGGCGCACTTGGCTGACGACGGGCGCCAATCGATCAGCGGTCTGCCGCGAGCCGACTACCAGGGCCGTAACCGGCCCCCCCAAACCGCGCGCCACCGCCAACGCGTTACCAACTATGAGGTCATCGGTGACGATCACCCAAACTTGTCCAGTGGTCATGGTCCCTCTCCTTGTCCGGAACGGCCGGTCAGGCCAGTCCCGCTTCTTGTATAACGCTGACGGCCTGGCGGACCGCCTCAGCCAATTCGCCATCCAGGACCCTGCCCTCGCGGCGCGGCACGGCCGTTGGGCGCCGCCCAACCTCCACCGCCTGGGCGCAAGTGACTGGCCCCAATTCCGCCTCATCGAGCACGGTGGCGGGCTTCTTTCCCGCCGCCAGGATGTCTTTCATCCCCGGCACTGGCGGGCTGACAGCGTTGGTGGTCACCGCCAAGACGGCCGGGCCGGTCAGACGCAGGGTCTCTTGGCGGTTGGCCCCGGTCCGGTACACCTCCAGCGCCCCACCGTCAACGGCGATCCCGCTGACGCCCGCCAAACCGGGCCAGTCCAACAAACCGGCCAAGGTGAGCGGGACTTGACCGGCGGCATCGTCCACCGATTCAGCGCCCGCTATGACCGCGGCGATCTCCGGTTCGCGGCCCAAAGCGGCGGCCAGGACGTTGGCCGTGACGGTCGAGTTGGCCTGCTCTAAGGCACTGTGGGTGGCCACGAACAGGCGGTCAAGGCCACGCGACAGAGCGGCCTTGCGCATCAGCGGCGAGTCGATTCCGGCGGGCCCGGCCGTCAGCCCTACCAGGTCGGTGCCCAAGTCGTTGGCCAATTGCCGTCCGGCGGCGATCGCCACCGGATCATATTCGCTGATGGCTGCTTTGGCACGGCTGAGATCCAGCGTGCCATCCGACCTGACCTGCGCATCTGCGGGGCTGTAGGCCCACTTGAAGATTACGGCGACACTCACGCGCTGCCTCCTTAGAACTAGTTGTGTGCTTTGACGATTTGCCGTCCGGCTATGTGAACCATGATTTCGTCGGTGCCCCCGCCAACTCGGTGGCCCCTGGTGTCACGCCAAATGCGGGAAACCCGGGCACCGTTGGTCAGGCCAATCCCGCCGAAGATCTGGACGGCGTCATCGGCCACCTCAAAGGCCGACAACGCGCAATACCGCTTGCAGAGCGCCCCCTGAGTGCGCAGGTCCAAGCCCTGATCCAGCATCCAGGCCGTCTTGAGGACCAGGTTGCCCATGTTCTCCACTTTGATGGCCATGTCGACCAGCTTCTGCTGGATGAGCTGGAACTGGCCTATCGGCTGGCCGAACTGCTGGCGCTGGGCGGCGTAGGCGGCCGCGTCATGGAAGGCGCACTCGGCCTGGCCCCAGCACTGAGAAGCGATCACCAGCCGCTCAAACTCAAAGTTGCGCATCAACTGCTCAAATCCCCGGCCCTTTGTGCCTACCAAGCAGCTCTCTGGCAAGGTTACGTCGTCGAAGAAGACCTCGCAGGAGTCGGCGGTGTGCCAGACCACTTTGTCTAGCTGGTTGTAGGTGATGCCTGGAGCGTCGGTCGGCACTAGATACATGGAGATGGCACCGCGCGAACCGGAGACGGCCGGATCGCGGGCCATCAGAAGCAGATTCCTTGAACGCAGAGCGTTGGTGATGAGGGTTTTGGTGCCGTTGAAGACCACCTGGCCATCGCGGTGTACGGCCGAGGTGCGCAGTCCACTGGAGTCGGAACCGGCGCCAGGTTCGGTAAAGCCGAGCGCGAACGGGGTCTCCCCTTGCGCCAGGAGCCCAAGGATCTCCTCACGCTGCGCCTCGGATCCGAACTCCAGGATGTCCATCGCCTGGAGCAGCTCCATGCCGTAACCGTTGTTCAGCCCCTGACGGGCCACCCGCCCCGCCAACAAGACCAGCGTGACCGCGTCGACGGGAGTGCCGCCATACTGTTCAGGAAAGCCGAGGGACAAGAATCCCGTGTCATACATGGCTTTGCGGAATGCCGTGGGCGGCTCGTGAGCCGCGTCCAGCTCTGCGATGTACTGCTCAGAGCACTCACGCTCAAGCAGATCATCCAGGCTCTGGAGCAGGAGCTCCTGTTCGTCAGTGAAGTTGAATTCCATAGTTTGCCTCCGCTTTGTTGGCCGGCGCCGGTGCTGACTGGACCCAGTTTATTACCGACGCCTAGCGTCCGTAACGGCTAGCCTAGCAGGGGCCTCCGACGGCCGGCGGCCTTTAGTCCTACTTTCCGACGTGTGCCGTCCGTAATACTCTTGGCCATCCGCTGCCGCGCCGCCCGCCGCCGCGAAGACAACGACAAGGAGACAAGCCTCGTGGAATGCACGCCCTACACCCCTGATGACATGGGTGTCGCCGCCGATGCCGTCCGCCTGGCCGCCGTCGCCCCGGACAAGGTGTCTTTGCTTTACCAGGGCGACGCGTTCACAGCTGGCGAGGTGGCACGCCTAGCGGGCCACTGGGCCGGCCGGTTCGCCGCCGCCGGGCTCGGCAAAGGCGACCGCCTCGTCTACGTTGGACCGAACAGCCCCAGCCTGGTCATCGCTCTGGTGGCCACGGCCTGGGTCGGTGCCGTCATGGTTCCACTCTCAGCCCGCGTTTCCGCGCCAGAGGCGAAGGCCGTTCGGGACGCCTGCGCTCCACGCATCGCGTTGGTCGACCAATCCAGAGCCGGACTGGCCCAGGCTCTGGGTGCCCAAGAGGACTGCGCGGTATTCGTCTGTACCGCCTCCCCATCCGCCGCCGGCGCCGGCTTCGCCGCACCGGCCCGCCAGCGGATGGCCGAGGATGACCTAGCCCTCCTGATGTACACCTCGGGTTCAGCCGGACGGCCCAAAGGCGTCATGCTCACACACGGCAACCTGTGGTGGAGCCGGACCAACACCGGCGCCGCGACCGGCTTTGACCCACTGGACGTCACCGTGGCCGTAGCGCCAATGTGCCACATTGGCGGTCTCAACTCGCAAGCCTTGGGTACCTTGGCAGCGGGCGGCACTCTATTGATCCGCGAGCGCTTCGACCCAGCCAAGACTCTGCGGGACCTGACCGGACACCGCCAAGCCACCATCTTCGGCGTACCGTCCATGTTTGAGCTGATGGCGGAATTGGACGAATTCGCCACCGCGGATCTGTCGATGGTCCGGGCCGCCGTCATAGCCGGTGCCGGGATCCGACCCGAACTCATTCACCGCTACGACTCCAGAGGACTAACCCTGCGCGCTTCTTGGGGCATGACGGAGACCGCACCGGCCGCCACCTTCTTGCCAGCCGCGCTGGCGCAGTCACACGCTGGCGCGTCTGGCGCCCCCGGCCCCTGCACTCAGCTACGCCTGATGGACTCCGCCACAGGACAAGAGGTCACCGCTCCCGGACAGCCCGGCGAACTGTGGGTTTCAGGCCCCAATGTGACGCGGGGCTACTGGCAGGATCCCGAAGCGACCGCTGCCGCCTTTCCACGCCCAGGCTGGCTCCGCACCGGAGACATCGCCACACGCGACGCTGCCGGGCAGTACACCGTTCGGGGGCGGCTAGGCGATGTCATCAACACAGGAGGCGAGAAGGTACACCCTCTGGAAGTGGAACAAGTGCTGGCGACAGCCCCCGGGGTCAAAGAAGTCGCTGTGATCGGCACGCCGGATCCAACCTGGGGCGAGGAGATAGTTGCCGTGGTGGTTCCCCTGGGCACAGAGCCCGTGACGCTCGAGGCGCTGCGCCAGGCGGCGAGCCTGTCTTTGGACCATTACAAACTGCCCCGTCGCTTGCGGTTGGTCCGGTCGCTGCCCCACACCGCCACCCACAAAATTGACCGGCCGGCGCTTCGCCTCAGCCTCGCCAATCCAGCCTCAACCTGACAACCTCAGAGATAAGGAACACCAAATTCATGGCCGACTTCGATGCCATCATTGTTGGATCAGGCTGCGCCGGTCCCATGGCCGCCTTTGAACTCGCCTCCCGAGGCAAGTCCGTCCTAGTGATTGAGCGGGGAAATTATTGCGGCGCCAAGAACATGTCTGGCGGTCGGCTCTACACCCATCCCCTCCGCGAGGTCTTCCCGAACTTCGCCTCCGATGCGCCGCTGGAGCGGCGGATCACCCACGAGCGCATCTCCTTGATGGCACCAGACGCCAATTTCACCATTGACTACACCGATCAGCACATGGCGGACCCCAACCACGAGTCCCACGCCGTGCTGCGCGGGCGTCTCGACCAGTGGCTGGCCACCCAGGCCCAGGATGCTGGCGCCGAATACATCAACGGCATAGCCGTCGAATCCCTGATCAAACAAGGCGGCCGGGTGGCCGGAGTGCGGGCCGGCGAAGATGAGATTTCCGCTGAAGTAGTCCTACTGTGTGACGGCGCCAATTCGTTGCTCGCCAGCCAAGCCGTGGGCACTGACCCGCCCAGCCCAGCGGCGATGGCCGTGGGCATCAAGGAGGTCATCCAGCTTGACCCAAGCGTGATCCAGGACCGCTTTCACTGCGGCCCCGGCGAGGGCGCCGCTTGGTTGTTCGTTGGCGACCCAACCCACGGCACCACCGGCGGCGGATTCCTGTACACCAACCAAGACACTTTGTCCGTTGGCTTGGTCGCCACCATCTCTGACCTGATGGCGGCGGAAGTGCCCATCTATCAAATGCTTGAAGACTTCAAACACCATCCCGCCCTCGCGCCCGTTCTAGCGGGTGGCACCGTGGTGGAGCACTCCGGCCACATGGTGGCCGAAGGCGGCTACAGCGCCATGCCGCCCCTGGCCGCTGACGGCGTAATGCTGGCGGGGGAATCCGCTTTGATGGTCATCAACGCCGGCTACACAGTGCGCGGAATGGACTTCGCTCTGGCGGCTGGAACCCAAGCCGGCCGGTGCGCCACGGCAGCGCTCGATGCCGGTGACACCTCCTTGGCCGGCCTGGCCGGCTACCGCCAGGCCCTCGAAGACAGCTTCGTCTTGCGCGACCTCAAGACCTTGCGCCGTTTCCCGCACTTCATGGAGAACACACCCCGGATGTTCAACGCCTATCCGCAAATGGTCAGGGACGCCATGCGGGCTGTCTTCCTGCTCGATGGCGAACCGGTCAAGCCCCTGCGGAAGTCGTTACCGCCCCTAGCCAAGAAGGTGGGCTACCTCAACTTGTTACGCGACGCACTAGGAGGAATCCGGGCACTATGAAACCGATCACCGTCAACGTAGATGAATACTTGGCCCTGAACCGCTATCAGGTCGATGAACAGAACGCGCACATTGAACTGGCCGCGGATCCTAGCCCAACCGAATTCGCCAAATTAATCCGGGTATGCCCAGCGGGTCTGTACCGACTGGATTCAGCGGGCCAGCGGAGCTTTGACTACGCCGGCTGCCTTGAATGCGGCACCTGCCGGGTGGCCTGCGGTTCAACGATCATCGCCAAATGGACCAATCCCGCGCCTTCAATGGGCGTTGAGTACCGCTACGGCTGACAAGCCCCCCATAGGAGACAGAAAAGCCGCACCGTCGGGGGGACGCTGTCGATAGCACCCTCCCGACGGTGCGGCTCTAAGAACCAAGTCAATTGTTTCGCAAAATGGCCAAGACCCTCAGGATCTGCAAGTACAGGTACACCAGATCAACCAGCAGGCCAAAGGCCGCCGTCCAGGCGTAGCGGGCAGGGGCACACTGCTCAACGCCGCGCTTGATCATGTCGAAGGACAGAATCAGGAAACACGCCGCGACCACGATCATCACCACCCCAACGATCACACCCAGAGGTATCCCAGCGACCTTCAGGCTGTCGAGCCCAAACGGCTGGCGGACTACTCCGGTCAGGACCAGAACGATGTTGACCCCCGCGTAGAACAGATAAGACCACGCGGCCACGCCAACTATCCGTGCCATCTTGTTGGAAGCCCGGACCTTCCCGCTGGCGAACAGCATCAGTGTGGTGGCGAATACGATAATGGTCGCGATGACCGCCTGCAGGACTATCCCGCTCCAGCGAGCTTCGAAAATGACCGAAACACCGCCCACGAACAGACCCTCAGCCGCAGCGTAGACCGTGATCATCACTGGGCTTGGTTCCCGCCTGAAGGTGTTAATCAAGTAAGTGACCAGCCCAACGCCGGCCCCCAGATAGAACAGGATGGGGTACATAGGCACGAAGAGCCACCCGACGGTGGCACCAACCAACAGGACCGCCAGCATGCCAACAGACTTGATGAGCACATCGTCATAAGTCATGGGACCACGCTCTGCCGGCGGCCGCAAGACTTGCGGATTCACCATGGCACGAACGTCAGCACCGGACGGACCCATGACGGAATCACCCCGGTCTACGGCCCAGGCAACGCCATGGCCATTGCTGGCCAGCTCTGGATTGTAGGGCGCCTCATACACGGTGGTGGAACTCGTCCTGAACACCGGAGAGCGGTTGAAGACTGGATTGCTCATAGGCCAATCCTAGCCCGGCCGGCATAATTCGTAGTGGCACCAGCCTCAGGAAGCGGGCGAAAAGCCGACCAGCGACCGCTTACGGATGATCGTAGGTCGCGAAGACCAGCTTGGCGATCCGCCGAGCCTCCGACTCCGGTTCCATAAACACCGGAGCTGTCCACGAAAAATGCACCCTCCACCCGGCCGATTCCAAAATGACCGGCCAGAAGCGGATCTTGGACCGCAGCGAAGCCTCCGTTATGAACGCCTCATCATCCGTCAAGACCGCGGCCACCTCGCGGGCGGGCCCCGGATCCGGCCGTACGGCCAGCTTGATCCATGGCCCTTGTTCAGTTCCATAGTTGGCCGTGACATGGGTGCCACGGCGTTCAACCCGGCGAGCCAAGTCAGCGAACAATGCGTCTGATACTTGGGGACCGGACAGGGCCAAGGCCTTGGGATGGGACGCGGTCGCCAGCACCTCTTTGAACAAACGCGGACCGCTTCCCTTGAGACGGTCGTCGTCCAGTTCCTCTGAGGTCAGCGAACTGACCACCGTCAACCGGCGCCGGCCACTCAGCAGGATATCCACCAACGCCACCGCGCCTGGGTCGCCGCTAAGCTGGCCAAATTCATACATCACGGCCCCGCGCGGCGACTTCGCTAACCCCGGAGCGAAGATCACCGCGTCGCGGCTGGCACCGACAGCCTCTTGGGCCGCCGCGACGGTCAGTCCCTCAGCCCCGGCGTGACCCAAAGCGCGGGCCAAGGCCTGGTTGCCGGCCTTAGCCGTATGTTCCAAAGCCGCACGCACTCGGACCGCGTGCTCCGGGGTGGCGGTGAAGACCGCCAGTGTCTCGGTAGGCCAGCGGGTCAAGTGGGCCTCGACCAGGGCGACAGTGGCTTCGACCTCCGCCGAGGCGGCGTCTACCCGATCCACCCGGGCAGCGCCGGAAGCCAATTGGCCGTTGGAACTCACGTGCGTCCAGGCGACCCTGGGTTCGTGGCCCTGGTTGGGCAATGCCGGGCCAAGCGCCTGGTAACCCTGCGCCTCAAGCAGGTCCGTGACCCTTGGGTCGCGGGCGTTGGCCAAGCATGGCAAAGGAACATGCGGCAAGAAGTCACGAGCTGCCCCGGTCAGAGTCAAATCAGTAGCGCGGGTGACGTCCCCTATTACTAGAGCCTGTTTGCCGCGCGCCAAAGCCGCCGCCGCCTGAGCTGGGGTCAGCGCGTCAGCGCCATCAATAATGACCAGGTCAATGGGCGGACCGCCCAATTCCGTCAGCGGAATGGCTTGCGGCACCATCACCGGACCAGCTAAGAAACACGGCCGCGCGGCGAAACCAACATCTGGCGCCACGGACAGCGCCTGACGCAAAGACATCCCAGGCTCAAGATGCGACAGCTTGAATAACTGTGCGGGGTAGGCCTCCGCCGCCTTGTCCCGCTGGACCACACAGGCGGCCCGGATGGGCAACGGCTTGGTGGCCGTATGAGCTATGTCGAGTTCGCGGTAGGAATCAACCAGCGCCGTGAGCGTGTCGCCGCTCATTGAAGACAGCGAAGGGTTGTCCTCCAAGGCCTGTGCCAGCACTGAAGACCACCAAGCGAAGTCGATCTCCCGGACCGCGGCCTCCGCCATGGCGTCCGCCTGCGGACCGGTCGCGCCCAGTTCTGGACCCACCTCACGCGCCAGCAAATCCTCCACCAACGGACCTAAGCCCGCATCAAACAGGGAGACCGTCAAGTAATTGAGTTCCGGCAAGAAGTCGAGGGACTCGCGGTCCGCGTGCAGCTGGTCGAGGAAAGCGGCCAGTTCACTGAACTCCATTTCCGCCAGAGGTTTGTGGCCGTCCGCCAACGCGGCATCCAAGGCGGCCACGTCCGCCGCCACGGACCCATATTCAGCTTCAATTTGCGGCATCCCAACCGGCAGCTTGGGCCAAGGCACGGACGGCGACCAGCTCAGCCAAATCTCGCGTTGGTTCTCCACTTGGATCAAGGCTCCATGCAGGTCCTCGACCTGCAGACCCGGCCGCACCAGATCCCGGGCCTGCCGGCGCAGGCGCTGGCGGGTCCGGCGGGACATGCCTTGATTATTAGCGGTGCGCCACTCCGGCGACGCGAAAGCGGCCACCATGTCAGCCGGCGAACGTTCAAAGATCTCGGGGATGAACTGGTCCAGGGCCTCCCGCACGCCACGCAACATCTGAAGTTGCTCACCCCACAGGGCCAGCGAAGTCGATTCCTTCAAACCAGTCCGGCCGGTGACATCCCGCATGTGGTCCTGGGTCCGCTCCAGCGAACCGCCCAGCAACCGGTCCAACGCGGCCAACAATGTGACCGACTTGTCCCGGGAAAAGACTTTGGCGCCAAGCCAAACCGTCACCTCAGGGGTCAGCTTGAACATCCCCAAGTCGACGGCACGACGCAAAGCCACCTTGGCCTCCGTGCGGGCCGCGCCCGCCAGCCCCGTCACCGCCGCCCGCGATAGCTGGCAGGTGGTCCGGGTATCTGGTGATTCCTCCGTGATCTGAGCTAATGCCTGTAAGGCGTCCGCCGGGCTGACGCCCAACTCCGGCAACGAACCATGCAGAGTGGCCAGATAGCTCGCGATTTGAACCGACCGTTCAGCCAGCGCCGTGCGGATCTGACCAATCGCCGCGGCGTCAACCGGTGGCGCGGCTACTTGCAGACCGCCCACCAAGTGAACCAACGACTTGTCCCGCCAATCCGGGCTCGGTTCCAGGTCCAGCAGGCATTCGCCCAGGCCAAAGGCGCGCAGCATCTTGGCCACCGCTTGTTTGGCGCTGGCCACCCCGGAAACGTACAAGACGCTGCGACCGGACCCGACGGCATCGGCCACGATCGCGGCGACTGTAGCAGCGACCGGCGCTCCGGCCGGGGCGTCCACCAGCGCGGAGGTACCGGCGGCGGCCACATCCAGAACGTGGAGCTGGCAAACATTCAGGTCACCAACGCCCCGCTCATGATCCGGCGGCCGGTCAAAGGGAACCATTTCCGGCAGCGGCTGGCGCGCTAACCGCGACCGGTTCTCCAGGTCACCAGCCAGGGCGGACAATATGGGGTGATTCAGCACAATAGCGTGGGCTTCCGCCAAATCCGCTGCTAGCACTTTGCCAGGGTGCTCAAACACACCCACGATCAGCTTGTTCTTGACCCGGAAGTCATCGAAGACAGCCTGGCCCATGGCGCTGATAGCGTCAAAGACCGGCGCGGGGTTGAACGAAGTTCCGGACAGCGCGTCCCGGGCCATCGCCTCTGGGTCCAGCGGAATCCCTAGTTCGGATAACACCCGCGTCAGCTCGGGGTTGATCGTCAAGGTGGGTTCCAACTCCAAGTCCATGCCGTGGTGCCCTTCAGCCAAGACCACCGGCCGAAGCATCACCGGCACGCGACGCGACATGGCGACGCCGGTTTGCGGGTCCGTCTGGGTCCACAAGGCGATTCCCAGGCCCAGATGCGTGGGCGGCAGGCCATAAGCCGCGGCGTGCTGGTCCGCTTTGGCCTTCAGTACCTCAGCCGCCAGGCAGGCCTTCCGGTACGCGTCTTTGTCTCTGATCAGCGACTGCAAGCCGGTAGTCCTCCCGGCGTACAGCTGCGCGATCCCCGAGGGATGAGCCAAAGTAAGGTCCAGAACGGTGTTTCCGAGGGCCGCTATATCGACTTCAGCGCTGGTTCCGCCGAGTGAGCCAAGCTCCTCATCCCAGGCTGCGAGCACCTGCCCTAGCTGGGCTTCCCGCAGGTCGTTAGCCGTCACGGCGCGCGGTCCGGTAGCACCTGGATCCGGCGCGGCCAGTTGGCGCCGGCGACCGGTTAGAGCGAACAAGACAGGCCTCACCCACCCAAGATTAGGCAGTTCACAGCGCCGGCCGGGGGAGGCCAAGCGGCGGGGCCCACATTTCGCCACCAACCGACCTCACCTTGCCCGATGCCGCCCAGCCGTCTTCCCGCCCGTCGAACGGTTCCGTTGGCCACCGTCATACACTTTGATAGCGAGCGCACGAAGGAGAACCATGGACCCGAAGCATCTTCCCCCCGCGCCGCCGGGTAGCGCCACGGCGCCACCGGCACCGGCCAACCCGGGGTTGGCGGCCTCTGGGTTGGCGACCCCGGCTTTGGGGCACCGGGCGGTGCCCGGCCATCCGGCCCATGCCCAAGCCCAGAGCCATGCGGAGCCGCTTGAGCCGGCTGACGTAGCCGCTGGCGCTAAAGCCATCGCCGGCAACATCGGCCGCGTGATCGCCGGCAAGAGCCAAGCCATCGAACTGACCGTGACCATGTTCTTGGCCCACGGCCATGTGCTGATCGAGGATGTCCCTGGCGTGGGGAAAACAATGCTGGCCAAGGCCCTGGCGGCATCCATCGGGGCGACTGTCAAACGCATCCAATTCACCCCGGATCTGCTGCCCTCGGACGTCACTGGATCGCCGATATTTAACCAGGCCACCCGCCAATTCGAGTTTGAACCAGGCCCGGTGTTCGCCAACATAGTCATAGCCGATGAAATCAATCGCGCCAGCCCCCGCACCCAATCCGCCTTGCTTGAGTGCATGGAGGAGGGACAGGTCACCGTCGAGGGCTCGACTTATGCCCTGGACTCCCCATTTCACGTAGTGGCCACACAGAATCCAATCGACATGGAAGGCACCCACGCGCTGCTTGAAGCCCAGCGGGACCGGTTCATGGCCCGAATATCCATGGGCTACCCCGACGAAGAGGCCGAACACACCATGGTGCGGGACCGGGATTTGGGCGAGCCGCTCCGGGCGCTGCGCCCAGTGGCCTCATTGGGCGCAGTCAACCGCATGATTGACGCCTGCCGACACACTTATGTCGCCGATTCAGTCAGCCGCTATGCCGTAGCACTGACCCGTTCTACCCGCCGTAGCCCGGTCTTGGCTCTGGGCGCCTCTCCCCGCGCGGCCGTACACTTGCTGACCGCGGCCAAGGCGCTGGCGACTGTCAAAGGCAGGGGCTACGTTATCCCGGACGACATCCAGGCGCTGGCCGGGCCGGTCCTGGCGCACCGGGTCATGCCGGTGACGCCGGTCCGCGGCTCCGGCGGGATGGCGCAGGCCGCCGCGATCATACGCGACTGCGTCGCCACTGTGCCGGTGCCAGTCGCCGCTGGCCGGTGATGGCGCGCCCTCGCCGTCCGTGGCGTCTGAGAGGCACGGGCCGTGGGTTCTGCCTGGGCCTGGCCGGGGCGGCCTTCGCGGTGACCGCGGTGGTGTTTGGACGGGCAGATGCGCTGATGGCCGGCGTGACGTTGCTCAGTGCGGTGGTGGCGAGCTGGTTCTACGCCTACTTCGCCCGGCCGCCAGCGGCTCTTGAACGAACCATCGCGTCCGGCACCCGGACGCCTGGCGAGGTAGTTGAGGTGCGCCTGGTGCCGGTGCGGTCTACCGGCAAACCGCCGCCGGCGGACTGCGTGCAGGACTCCACGCCCTGGCGCGCTTTCTCAGCGGAAACGCAGCAAACGAACACTGCCGGACAGTCTGGGGGTCCGTTATCCGACGGTCTCCTAAGCTACTGTTTCCGCGCTCCAGCTCGGGGCGCCTACTTGATAGGGCCTGCCCTGATCACGCTACCTGGACCATTGGATCTGGTCCGGGCCGTCTATTCGACAGCCCCGCCGGCCCGATTGTTGGTTGGGCCAGCCCTGGTGGATGTGGCCGTACCGCTTCCGGACACCGAATCCGACTTGCCTCAAACCCGCTCCCAAGCGGGAGCCGAGCGGGTCACCGAACCAGCTGCGGTCCGGAGCTACCAGTCCGGCGACCCTCGTCGTCTAGTTCATTGGAAGGCCACCGCCCGGCGGGACCGACTGATGGTCCGTGAAGTGGTGCTCAGGGGCCTGCCTGAAACGTGGGTGCTGGCGGACAACCTCGCATCCAGTGGTAGCCACGCTGAAATGGCTCTGTCCATCAGCGCATCCGTGAGCCTGCGCCTGCTCCGGACTGGTCACACCGTTAACCTGGTCTGGCTGGCTAGGCGTCAAGACGGGGACGGCGGGGGCGTGATCGGCGAGAGCAGCCAAGCCCGGTTTGAACCCGCGGGAGGACCGGCACGGCTGTTGGAAACCTTCGCCCAGATCCAGCTGACGCCTACCGGCGGGACGCCGGACGAACAGCTCAGCCAGCGGATACTGGCCCAGATTAGCCCACAGGGCGCTGTCGCGCCGGTTTATGGCGCCCTGGCCAGTGCGGACGGCCAAATCATGACGGAATTGGGGCACTTGGCCCCGGTCGCCACGCCCGGACGGTTATGGCTGACCGGGCCCGGCGACCTGGCCAGCGGGGCGAGCGCGGCCTTGCGCCGCCAGGGCTGGCAGGTTTCGGTGGGGGCATGACACGCGTCCGCCCAACGGTTCTGGCCGCCACGGTAATCCTCTTCTTCTCCCTGGTGGTGCCGGTGGCACAGCTCTTTCAAGGCTCCGCCTGGGTTGGCTGGTATGGCGCCTTTGGACTGATCGTTTTCGCGGCCGGTTTGATTGGGCGGAACAGCGGCCTGAGCAACGCCCTAGTTGGGGTGGTCGCGGCCGCTTTGGTGCCCCCGGCCTTGATCGCCGCCTTCGCGGCGGATGTCGCTTGGCTTTGGATCATTCCCAATTCCGAGGTCTGGGGCCGGTTCGTTGACCTAAGCGCTGACCTGCTCCGGGCGATCGAACTGGAGGCTAGCCCACTGACAGCCGGGCCCTGGATTTCCGCCTTCGCGGCCGTCTTGGGCGCCGTGCTGGCCTGGGTGTTCGATTGGTATGTCTTCACGGTCAAGGCCCCGGCCGCTACCGGGCTGTTCGCTGGGCTAGTGGCGGTAGTGGCGGTGGCGTTCGTCCGCCCCGGCCTGCCACTCACCGCGTTCGCTCCGATGGCGTTGGCCTATCTGGCGCTGCTGGCTGTGACCGGCGATCCGCCCCGGCCACGTCTGGCCGCGTCAGCGGTGGTGGCGGGCGCGGCCGCCCTGGGATTGGTGGCGGGACTGACAACGCCGGGGCTCGGAACTGGTGGGTTCATCGAGGGAACCAACCGTAAGCCGGCGCCCGTGGGTGGCCGCAGTCCCTTGGTCGACCTGGGTAAGAACTTGCGCACTAACCCTTCCACTGAAGCCCTCCGCTACACATCAGATGTTGGGCCGCTGTATATGCGTCTGACCACTCTGGGTGAATTCGACGGCACCACCTGGACCCACAGGCCCGGCCGCCAGGTCGCCTACCGGACCGGACAGGACGAGTTCGCTCCGTTACCAGGAACGGGTACCGGTACTGCCGGTAAACGCGCGACCGTCAGCGTTGAAATCACCGGCCTTGACTCGGAATGGCTGCCAGTGCCCTATCAGCCGGTCGGGTTGAGCGGCGGCAGCGGGACCTTGCGGGTCGATCAGGATGACTTGACTATCGCCGTTGGCTCTGGCCAGACACAAGGCCGGTCTTACCAAGTCTCCGCCTGGTTGGCGGACCCGGACTCGGCCCAGGCCCGCCAATCGGCGGTGGCCACCTTGAGTGATGAGGAGGTGGGGCCCTTTCAGACCTACACCTGGCTGCCGGATGATCTCCCTGAGATCATTGGCGAAACCGCTCGCGAGGTGGCCTGGCCGGACGGGCCGGACTCGCCGGGCCCGTTGGACCAAGCGCTCGCTCTGGAAAGGTTCTTCCACGAATCGGGATTCACCTATTCCCTTTCTACCCCTGTCCGCGAGGGTTACGACGGTGATTCAGGGGAAGTGGTGGCCAAGTTCTTGGAAGTCAAGGCCGGCTACTGCGCCCATTTCGCGGTGGCCATGACGTTGATGGCCCGCGAGTTGGGTATTCCCGCCCGGGTGGCGGTTGGGTACTTGCCAGGCAATTCCGTCGGCAACACCGGCCAGACCGCCGAATACTCCGTGGCGGCAGACCGCCTGCACGCCTGGCCTGAACTCTATATCCGTGGTTCCGGGTGGGTCGGATTCGAACCGACGGTTTCACGGGGATCACCTTCCACTTTCGGATCAGCCACACCTGAGCCGCCGGCCCCGTCTTCAAGGGCGCCCAGTCCTTCCGCTTCGCGGCCGCCTTCCGCCTCTCCTTCGACTTCCGCCGCTGCCTCACCGAGTGCCGCACCCCGGCCGCCGGACCGGCCGAATGACCCCAACGACGGCCTGGTCTGGTGGGTATGGTGTCTCGCAGTCTTCGCGGCTTTGGCCGCGTGCGCCGCCGCACCCGGCCTGGTGCGGACAGTGGTCAGGCAACGGCGGTTGTCCTTGGGATTGGCGGCGGCCTGGTCCGAGGTCGCGGCGACCGCCGTCGATCTGGGACTTGACCAACCGCTGTGGCGAACACCGGCCGCCATGGCCGCTGCCTTGGTGAACCAGCTCGATTCGGCCGGTCAAGCGGAAGCGGCACGAGCGCTGGAGCGGTTGGAGGCGGCCGTCGAGGTGGCGGCCTACGCGCCCCCAACGGCACCCAATGATGCCGCCCAAGACGGTCCCAGCCAAGCGAGAACCGCCCTGCGAGGGCTACGCCTGTCTCAGCCATGGCGGATCCGGCTGGTCGCTTGGTGGGCCCCACGGTCGATGCGCCCCATGCGGAGCAGCGCTGTTGCCGCCGGCTCCGCCCGGCGACGCACCAGCAACGGGGGACGTTAGGGCACCGCTTTGCGGATGGACCAGTACGACCCCAGCGACAGCAGTCCGGCGGCCACCAGCATGCCAGCTCCGGCCGTCGCCGGAGTCAACGTCATAACCCATTCGCCCACCGCCGGCCACCATTCGCGCCAGGTGACCAACGCGACGAACGCGACCAGAGCCATGGTCCAGCCGGTCAGTTCGATGACCAGCCTGAGCGCGCCGCCGCGTTTGAAGACCGTGGTGCAACAGAAACCGCCCATGAACAGCATCAGGCACAGACCAGTCAGGAAAAGCCATTGTTCCCACCAGGCGAACCCGCTGAACCAGTTCATCAGGCCGAAGTAGTGGAAGCCAATCCCAAAGCCGCCTGTCAATTCTTCGAAGGCCCGGCCAAGGCTGAACAAGGTGGCCAGAGAACTGGCGAAGACCGCCGCCAAAGCGGTGGTGCCGTTGATGTATTCACGCCGAGTCAACGACATGGCCATGGCGAATGGATAGGTGTACATCATGGCCTGGATGCCCACAGTGACGCCGTAATAGAACGGGATGAACTGGAAGCCACCCAGACCATAGAGCTGGCTCGGCGCCTCATCTTCCAGACCCAGAATTAGTACTCCATACAAGGTGACCGAGAGGAAAAAAGTCGCCAGAACCACGACCGAGGGCACATAAATGTAGGTCGCCTTATTGGCCAGATGCAGCCGGATGACCTTCAGTACTCGCGGTTGCCCACTCATCGTTCGCCGCCTTCCTGGTCGCCGGCGGTTGGCTCTTCCGCGGCGGGTGCTTCCTCAACCAAGGCTTCTGCCGTGGGAGGTTCCTCCGCCTGAATGCATTTGGCGGGCGGCTGCTCCTCGGCGGGTGGTGGTGGTGGTGGTGGGGCCGGCCGCCCAAACGTCACGCCCAACGCGGCCGGCGGCGCGGCCGCCCTGGTCAGGTGAATCACCAGTTGTTGCAGCGACACGGCCTCAGCGGTCAGGGCGGCGGCGGCCAGCTCGGCTCGGTCCGCTGGCGTCAGCGGGCCCATCACCGTCAGGGCCAAATAGGGTCCCATGGCTTCCCGCGCGATCACCTGGCGGCCTCGAGCGAATTCCTCAACGGCGCTGGCCGGGCCAATCACACGGGCAGCCCGGTCCAGCAAGCCAGTCCGGTCTTGGTCGATCAAGACCTTGGCGTGGTCCAGCACCACCACGTTGGCGACCAGCGGCGCGACCTCATCAATCAGGTGACTGGATAGAACAATTGTTCTAGGGTCACGCGTATAACTGGCAGCCAGGGCATCATAGAAGACCTGCCGGGCCATCGCGTCCAGGCCCAGATAGGGTTCATCAAAGAAGGTTATGTCAGCCCGAGCGGCCAGGCCAATGGTCACGCCAACGGCCGAGTTCTGGCCGCGCGACATGCGCCGGACCCGGTGGTTCAGCGGGATGGACAGAGCGGCGATCAGGTCTTTGGCCAGCGCCTCATCCCAGCGCGGATAAAACATGCGGGCAATCTTGAAGGCGTCGCGGGCCCGCACGTCATTGGGGTAATTCTGGCCTTCCCGAATGAAACACATCTTCTGGAGCACGGCGGCGTGCTCGTAGGGGCGCCGTCCGTAGATCAGCGCCTGGCCAGATGTGGCCAGTAGTTGAGCCGTGGCGATAGCCATCAAAGTGGTCTTGCCTGCGCCGTTATGGCCAAACAGCCCGTGGATCTGGCCGTCCTCCAACTCAAGTGACACATTGTCCAGGGCTACCGTCTTGCGGTAACGCTTAACTAGATCATGTGCAGCTACCGCGGGGGGCGTCATCGGGCATCTCCCAATAGTCCGTTCTCGGCTCTTTCGGCAGGCGACAGCAGGCGGCCCAGATCGCGAACAGCGCCCTTGTCGGCCGAAGTCGCCAGGGCAGCGTAAACCCGCAATGCTTGGGATATTGGCCGATGCCGATTGACCGGCCGGTAGCCCCTGGCCTCTGCCAGCGCGTCTCGGCGGGCAGCCAGTTCCTCGGCCCCTACATCCAAGGTCAGTCGCCGCGCCGGGATATCGATCACGATCCGGTCCCCATCCTCCACCAAGGCGATCAACCCCCCGCCGGCAGCTTCTGGTGACACGTGGCCAATCGATAGCCCTGAGGTTCCGCCGGAGAACCGGCCATCCGTGATCAGCGCGCATTCCTTACCCAGACCGCGTCCCTTCAAGAAGGAAGTCGGGTAGAGCATCTCCTGCATTCCCGGCCCGCCGGAGGGTCCCTCATAGCGGATCACAACTACATCGCCAGACTTGACACGATCCCCAAGAATCCCGGCGACGGCATCGTCCTGGGATTCGAAAACTACGGCCCGCCCCTCGAAATGCCAAATTGACCGGTCAACTCCGGCGGTCTTGACGACCGCCCCATCCGGGGCCAAATTGCCTCGCAAGACCGCCAAGCCACCATCCGCCGTGAAGGCATGGGCAGCGTCGCGGATGATCCCGCCGGCCGCGTCAAGATCTAGTTCCGGATACCGCTCCGACTGGGTGAACGCGGCCGGCGAGTAGCGGTCGCCCGGAGCGGCGCGGAACATGGTTTCCGCTTCGGCCAGGGCCCGGCCAGAGCGCACATCCCATAAGCCCATCCAAGTATCCACGTCGGGCGAGTGAATGGTGTTCACATCGGTACGTAAGAGCCCGGCCCGCGCCAGCTCGCCCAGGATGGCGGGAATCCCGCCGGCCCGGTGGACATCCTGGATCAGAGCCGTCCCATTGGGCGCCACTTTGCAAATGCAAGGCACCCGGTGGCTGAGTTCTTCAATGTTGTGGAGGGTGAAATCCACCCCAGCCTCGCGGGCTATCGCCAAGACGTGCAGAATCGTGTTAGTCGATCCGCCCATGGCGATGTCCAGGGTCACGGCGTTTTCAAAGGCCGGCAATGTCGCGATGGACCGGGGCAGGACCGAATCGTCATCATTCAAGTAGTAGCGGTGGGTCAGCTCAACGACCAATGCTCCGGCCCGCCGGAACATCTCCTCCCGGTCCGTGTGCGTGGCCAACAGCGTCCCATTGCCAGGCAAGGCCAGCCCAATGGCCTCCGCCAAACAGTTCATTGAGTTGGCAGTGAACATCCCTGAGCACGATCCGCAAGTGGGGCAGGCGCCCTCTTCGATCGCTGCCAAGTCCGCCTCAGACACGTCCGGATTAGCCGATTCCGCGATGGCTGAGATCAGGTCCAATCGCGACCGTTCGCCTCCCCCCGGCAGAATGGCCCGCCCGCCTTCCATCGGGCCGCCAGAAACAAAAACCGCCGGAATGTTCAGGCGCATGGCCGCCATCATCATTCCGGGAGTGATCTTGTCGCAATTCGAGATGCAGATCAGCGCATCCGCCCGGTGAGCATTGACCATGTATTCAACGCTGTCCGCGATCAGGTCACGGCTGGGGAGGGAATAGAGCATCCCATCATGACCCATGGCTATGCCGTCATCAACGGCGATCGTGTTGAACTCCCGTGCTATGCCGCCAGCCTGGCCAATCGCTTCCGAAACGATCCGCCCAACAGGTGCCAAATGAGTATGACCCGGCACGAATTCAGTGAACGAGTTGGCGACGGCGATGATCGGCTTGCCGAAGTCCTCCCGCGCCACACCAGCGGCCCGCAGCAGAGCCCGGGCGCCCGCCATGTTGCGACCCGTCATGAGAACATCAGAGCGAAATTTCGGCATGTGGCCTAGCGTAGCCGTGTGAACACCGCGCCGTCAGCCAGTTTGCCAGTGCTGGTACCTCGCCAGGCTCTGCCCCAGGCCGCCTGCCACGCCGGTTTGGAACCTATCCCCTATGACGTGGGTTGCCCGATGCCGTCCGCCGCCGTAGCCGCAAGGGCGCTACTTTCGCTGGTCAGGACTCCGCAAGAGTTCCAGGCCGAGTTGGCTAGCGCGCCGGCCCTGGAATACGTCCAGGTTGTGACCGCTGGTTTTGATGGCCTGCCCCAGCGGCTGCCCGCTGGCGTGGGACTGGGCACCGCCCGCGGGGCCAACGGGCAGATCGTGGCCGAACTCGCTCTGGGCCTGCTGATCGCCTCGCTGCGGTGTTTCGCAGAAGCTGGCCGAGAGGGCCGGCGGGGCCGGCTGGCCCGGCCGATGGGTCAGTCCGTCTTCGGTTCCGTGATCGTGGTCCTGGGCGCTGGCGACCTGGCCGTTCAGTTCCGGTCCCGGGCGCTGGCCTGCGGCGCCACGGTACACCTAGTGGGAAGGACCGCCCGCGCCGGCGTCCATGGGATTGATCAGGCGCCTGACCTGATAACAGAGGCGGATGCGGTGGTGGTGATGGTGCCGCTCGACTCCACCACCCGGGGATTGGTGGATCAAGAGTTCCTCGCCCGCATGAAGGACGGCGCGGTTCTGGTCAATGTTGGCCGGGGCCCGGTGGTCTCTACCCCGGCCCTGGTGGCCGAACTCCGCCGCGGCCGCCTACGGGCGGCCCTTGATGTCACCGACCCAGAGCCATTGCCTGGCGACCATGAACTGTGGGATCTGCCCGGAGTGATCATCACGCCGCACATAGGCGGCTCCGTGCGCGGCTTCTTTGACCGGGCTTACGCCGTTTGCCTGGACCAATTGGCGCAGTTCGCACGGGGCCAGCGGCCGTCCAATCGGGTGATCTAAGCGCGCCTCATCTCCTCCGAGTGCGGCGGGCCGCCCGCCCGTGCCGCCGCCACCGGCGGTGCGACCGTAGGAGCCGCGGCGCCCTATTGGTTGGGCCGCGCGATCCGTTAAGCCCAGATGGTCAGATAGATCAAGGCCAGGTTCAGGGCGACGATCAACGCTGTGGTGGCCCAAGCTGCCGTTTGAGTCAGACGCGCGTTGACGGCATCGCCCATCACCTGGCGCCGGCCGGTCAACCAAACCAGCGGAATGATTGCGAAGGGAATGCCGAAAGACAATATGACCTGGGAGATCACCAGTGCCCAGGAGGGCGGAACAGCGAAGGCCAGGACAATCAGGGCCGGTACCAAGGTCACCGCCCGCACCACCAAGACCGGCGGCCGGCGGCCCAAGAAACCATAGATGATCTCCGCACCGGCATAAGAACCGACCGAGGTCGAGGCCAGACCTGAGAACAGCAGCCCAATGGCGAAGACGACTCCCACCGTGGGCCCCAGGTATTGGGTGATGGCCTGATGGGCACCCTCGATCGAGTCTGTGCCGTCCACTCCCCTGAGGTTTGCGGCCGCCAGAACCAGCATCGCAATGTTGACCGAGCCAGCGACCACCAGCGCACAAAGCACATCCCACCGCGTGGCCCGGATCAGATGACGCCGCTTGGCTGGGTCGGAAACATGGCCGTGCCGGTCCCGGGTCAACGACGAATGCAGGTAGACAGCGTGCGGCATAACCGTGGCCCCAAGCATCGACGCCGCCAGCAAGACCGAATCGACGCACTGGAAACGCGGCGCTAGCCCAGCCAGCATTTCCGCCGGATTCACTGGCGAGATGGCCAGCCCCGACACGAATCCCACCGTAATGATGACGAGCATGCCGGTAATGACCAGTTCGAATGACCGCTGTCCCCGGCGGGTCTGGATCATCAGCACCCCCAGCGACACGATCCCAGTGATCAGCCCGCCCAGCAGCAGCGGTAGACCGAACAGCAGATACAGGGCGAGGGCTCCGCCGATGACTTCCGCCAGGTCCGTGGCGATGGCGATCACTTCGGCCTGGCCAAAATACACATAGCGCGCCCACGGCCGCAACCGCGCGGCCAGCATTTGCGGCAGCGACCGCCCAGTCGCGATCCCCAGTTTGGCGCTCAGGTACTGAACCAGCACGGCCATGGCGTTCGCCAGCACCAGCACCCACACCAGCATGTAGCCGTAACGCGATCCGGCGGTCAGGTTGGCAGCCACGTTGCCTGGATCCACGTAGGCAACGGCCGCCACGAAGGCTGGGCCGAACAGCCGGAACATCCGGGCTTTGACCTTCCGTCCAGGCACCATCGGCGGGCCGGCGGCGGGCCGCTCGGCCTTGCCTTCCGGCGCCCGGCCAGCAGGCTGGGTCACGGCCACTGGCGCCTCCACTTCCGCTTAGGTAAGCCACATCAAAGGTACGCCGAAACCAAAAGTTCGGCTACCCGAAAACTCTACCCCGCGGCATCGCCCGCACAAAGCCGAGGCCTGGTCTTTAGCGCGCTACGGCCAAGCCCGCCGGGTCCGCTAGTAAGCTGTCGCCCCTTCTTGTATGGGTAAGGAGCGGCGTCAGGCGCGAGATGCCCGGCAAGACGGAAGGTTGCCCGCTAGCAGCGCTAACGGACTGGCCCGACAACTCCCGCCGCGGCCCCCTGACCCTGCTTAGTCACCGCGCGCGGCCGGGTAAACCTTCAGGTCAGACGGCATTGGGTGTGACACGCGGGCGCCTCATCGCCGCGGCCACATTCTGGGCGCCGGTGGCAGCGCTTTGCTACAGGACCGACCTCCACTTCGCATCAGAGATACTTGTCGCCCCCTACTCGCCGCTATTCGCGGGCATCTGCTAACGCACATCCCCAACAGGACCTAGGTCCTGCCTGTGCCAAGTCCCCCCCCAGATACGCTCCACCTGGGCCACTCCCTTGGCTATCCGGCGCACATCAACTACCGAAAGGACGCTCGTGCCCCATACGGTTCGTGTGCAAACTGTAGCCTGCTATTCATTGGCGGTCTGCCTCTTTCTTTCGACGGCCTGTACTTCCGCGGAACAGCCGCCCCTCGCGGCGTTGACATCGGATGACCGTGTCGTTGTCGCGGTCATTGACGAAGGTACGGTCGATGTCGAGCAGCCCTGGATCGATGGGTATTCAGTGGCGATCCCCGAACCGGCCTTACCCTCCGACCACACCTCCCAGGTGGTTTCTGTCCTCGTCGGTGCAGGACGATCCACCGCGGTTCACGAGGGCCTGGTCGACATTCTGATACTGCCGGTAAATCTAACCGCCGCTGACCCAAGCAATGAATTGGTTCACAGATGGACCGAGCACTCCAAGCTAGCGCTGACGTGATTCTCGTGACAGTCGGCGCGCGCCATGATAGATCTGTGAGCACGTGACTTCAGCGACGGCAGCGAATGTGATCCTGGTGGCCGCTGCTGGTAACTTCCCCGCTCTTGGAGCCGACTATCCCGCCCGCTGCGAAGACGCAATTTCCATCGCAGCTCTCGACTCATCAGGGACCTTCTCCTCGTACAGCACCCGTCGACAGGTCGACTTTGGGATGATCGTAAGAGGGATCGAAGCCATAGACCTCAACGGTGGAGTGTCTGAGCCCGGAGGGACATCAATTGCGGCCGCAGCGGCGGCGCACGCGATAATTGGTGAACTCATCGCGGGCCGCGCCCCTACCGAGGAGCATCTTTCGTTGCTACTCGAACCAGTGCCAAGTGGAACCATCAATTGAAAGGACAAGCCATTGAAACTATTAGCACCGTTGCCGAAGCCGCGAGGTTGGATTGGACGAGCGGCCGTCGCTGTCTTGACCGTAGCCGCCATGGCAGCGATTGGCAACGTGACGCCCGCCTCGGCAGAACAAGCGCTGCAGAGTAGTGCCGTCACAGAAGATCAGATTGTGCAGGAACTCAATGGAGGGTTGACCGACGAGGGAATTAGAGTCGTGGACTTTGCAGCAGAGCCAGGGGGGCTTGAGGTGGCCGTCGAGGCAACCCCTGCATCCGATTCCCAGCTGGAATCTGTCCTGAACCTCGGGAGCGACGCGTCCGGCACATTTGAGTACCGCGACGTCGTTGACGGCGTGGTGGTCAACAAGGTTTTTGACATTCATGTGTTGCAGCTCGATGAAGAGAACGTTCGGTTCAGGCTAACCGATCCTCGAACAGGTGAATCTGCGGTGTTCAGCGGTGACGATTTGCATACTTCTGTGCCCGTCGCGATACCCGTCTTCCTGGGTGGTGTCGCCGTTGGGGAGGTTCTGTATTGGCTCGCGGTCGGCACAGCCATCGTCGTCGGCACAGCCCTGTTAGTCAAGGCGACGGACAAGGTAATTGACAAAGTGAAGGCTGACGCCAGGAAGAAACCCGATAAGAAGTACTTCCAGGCCGCCATCAGAGGGAACTACGTCCTCGTAGGCGGAAACGGCGTGACTTACAAGACGGCCATCTCACAAGGTAAGACCGGGCGAAACTTCTACACACCTGCTGAAACAGACGCAAAGAACCTGGCGAAGTCGGTGGGCAACGGAGCTCGCCCCATTGGTTCCGAGCACCACAAGCCCAAACTCCCGCCTCCGGGTATCTGGTTACGCCACTACCATCCGAGCAATCGAGTCATGCATGCTTTCTACGGCCTACCAGTCTGACCTGCGGGCAGAGATTGGACGAAGGGAGGATGGGTGCGCAGGCTGTACGGTTTTCGCACCCGGCAACAGATCTGATGCTTAACTTTTTCGAGCGCTACGTAGCGCGTGGTTGGAACGAGTTCAGCCCTGACCAGATTGAGCGAGCGCTGATTGAAAGGTGCCACGCGCGGCCAGCTCCGGTCGCGATCCTTCCCGAAGGCCAGTTGGACCATGAGATCGACCCGGCCGTCGAGAGATACAGACGCCCGTTGACCATCACCAACACTGCATGGCTTGAATCCGTGACGCCATCCTGCGATTTTGTGGACCATGATCTATCCTTGTTCTACCACCCGGAACCGCCCGAAGAGGACGCTCCCCTGGAGGAAGCGTTGCGGGACGGGGTGGCAGAAGAACACAGCCACGCGCGCAGGCTTACAGTTCTGCTCAAGGAGTCACGGGAGCGTGAACCGAAGCCATCGGGATACAGCATTATGGGCTGGATTGGTGACCGGCATGTCGGTTCGCTCATTGAGGCCATGTCAGGACCGCCGGACTGCCCCCAAGATCCGCAGGAGGACAGGTTCCGGAGGTACCTAGGCCTGTTGGTGCGACACGGACTGATTTGACAAAGTGGGCCATCGCGACCTTGGCGGCGAGGAAGTTGGCCAGCCTGAAACTCGCCTGACAGTGCGGGGCGCCCAGTTTCGCGTGAGCGGTCTGGACGGCCTCCGCGTGTTGGCAGCTCTTGGAGTTCTCATCTGCCACTTCGTGGCGTGGAGGAGCGGACTATGGCTCGGTGACCAGCCGTTCAGGGGCGGCCTAGCAAGCGCAGGAGCAGCATTCGGCATCTTCGGCGTTGATGTGTTCTTTGCCATCTCCGGTGTGGTCATACCGATCACCTTGACCCGCCAGACGCCTGTGTCTTTCCTGACGGCACGGATAGCGCGGCTGTTTCCCGCCTATTGGGTCGCAGTGCTGGCAGGAGTCGGCGCCTACTGCCTCTTGGGGTCCGGCCATACAAGCCTGGCTGACGTGCTCATCAACTTGACTATGATGCAGTCCTCGGCAGGAGTCGGCGATGTTTTTGCCGCCCAATGGACCCTTTGGGCCGAGTTACGGTTCTACCTTCTAGCAGCCGGGCTGTGCGCATTGGGTGTGACACGTAGGCGCCTCATCGCCGCGGCCACGTTCTGGGCGCCGGTGGCCGCCCTTTGCGACAGAACCGACCTCCACTTCGCATCAGAGATACTTGTCGCCCCCTACTCACCGCTATTCGCAGGCGGGCTAACAATCTTTGGCCTACTTCGGTGGGGCCTGAGAAGCTGTGCGTTCTGGCTAGCGTTAGCAGAAAACGTCGCATTCGCCGCTGCATGGACAGGACCGGCTCGCGTCCGCGCGCTCGCCACCGGCACCGGCGGCGCCCTAGACTTGACGTCCGGTCAAGTCTCTGTCTGCATCGTGGCCTGCTTCACGGTGGTGCTGGTCGCGGCGCTGCTACGGCCGTCCGGCCG